>JAUMVL010000281.1 GCA_030530185.1 Clostridia bacterium
TTGCCTGCGCAGAGCTTCGGGACCGGGAAAACGTCGCTTTGGCCGAGGGGCGCAAGGTGCTGATCTGCTCCGATGCGCATCGGCTTTGGGAACTCAAGGAGGCGTCCGACGGAACGTCGATTGCGCTCGATGCGAACCAGGACGATCCGGCAGATGTGCGAAGGGCATTGATCGACGCGATCCGGCGAGGAACATTATGAAGGAACTGTCGCTGAACATTCTCGACGTTGCAAAGAACTCCGTCAAGGCGGAGGCGAGCCTGATCGAGATCGAACTGGAGGAGACGGAGGAGACGCTTCTGATCCGCATCCGCGATGACGGCTGCGGGATGGAGCCGGAGTTTTTAGCGCGTGTGGTCGATCCGTTTTCCACAACGCGAACCACGCGCAAGGTCGGCATGGGCCTGCCGCTTTTGAAGCTGGCTGCCGAGCAGACGGGGGGAACCCTTTCGATCCGTTCGGTGCCAAAAAGCGCGGGAACGCCTTCCGGCACGACGGTCGAAGCGCTGTTCTATAAGAATCATATGGATTTTACCCCGCTCGGAGACATCATCTCAACGGTGACGCTTCTGATTCAGGGAAACCCGGACATTGATTTCCGATTCGTTCACACAATGCCGGATCGGACGGTCGAGCTGGACACACGCGAGCTGAGGGCCGTGCTCGGAGACGAAGTCCCCTTGAGCGATTATGCGGTGCTTGCGTGGATGGAGGAGTCATTACGGGAGCAGTACGCTTCCTGATGAAATATTGAAACAAACGGCAAACAAACAGAAAAAACATACGAAAGGATCAAACAATCATGAAGTCATTGGAAGAACTTGCAGCGATTCGTGAGCGGATGAAAAACAAGGTGGCGCTTCGTGAGGCAAACGGAGAGATTCGCATCGTCGTCGGCATGGCGACCTGCGGCATCGCTGCGGGCGCACGTCCGGTGCTGAATGCGCTGGTCGAGGCTGTTGCCAAGGAGAACCTCGATAACGTGACCGTCACGCAGACGGGCTGCATCGGCATGTGCCGGCTGGAGCCGATCGTCGAGGTCTTTGTCCCCGATAAGGAGCGCGTCACTTACGTCAAGATGACGCCGGACAAGGTTCCGGAGATCATTGAACAGCACATCAAGGGCGGCAATCCCGTGGTGAAGTACACCATCGGCGCCGTTCAGGAATAAACGGAGGAACACCGCATGATTCGTACACATGTTTTGATCTGTGGAGGTACCGGCTGCAGCTCGTCCAACAGCATGGTGATTGCCGATCGCATGGAGGATGAGATCGTTAAGCAGGGCCTTGCGGAGGAAGTGAAAGTTGTTCGTACGGGCTGCTTTGGCCTTTGCGCCCTCGGCCCCGTCATGATTGTTTACCCCGAAGGCACGTTTTACAGCCGCGTGACCCCGAACGATGTTCCCGAAATCGTCGAGGAGCATTTTCTCAAGGGTCGTGTCGTCGATCGCCTCGTCTACCGTGAAACCGAAGGCGACGAAAAGGTTGAGGTTCCGTCGCTGCAGGAGACCGGGTTCTATAAGACCCAGAAGCGCGTTGCGCTGCACAACTGCGGTCTGATCGACCCGGAAAACATTGACGAGTACATCGCCGTCGACGGCTATGCCGCACTCGGCAAGGTGCTGACCGAAATGACGCCGGAAGGTGTCATCCAGCTGATGAAGGACAGCGGCCTTCGCGGCAGAGGCGGCGCGGGCTTCCCGACCGGCTTGAAGTGGGAGTTTGCCGCCAAGAACAAGGTCCCGCAGAAGTACGTCGTCTGCAACGCCGACGAAGGCGACCCGGGCGCGTTCATGGATCGTTCCGTTCTGGAAGGCGACCCGCACGCGGTGCTCGAGGCCATGGCGATCGCGGGCTATGCGATTGGCGCCAACAAGGGCTACATCTACGTTCGTGCAGAGTACCCGATCGCGGTCAAACGCTTGAACATCGCCATCAATCAGGCGCGTGAATACGGCCTGCTCGGCGAGGACATCTTCGGCACCGGTTTCAACTTCGATATCGAAACCCGTCTCGGCGCCGGCGCATTCGTCTGCGGCGAAGAAACCGCATTGCTCACCTCGATCGAGGGCAACCGCGGCGAGCCGAAGGCCAAGCCGCCGTTCCCGGCGAACAAGGGTCTGTTCGGTCAGCCGACGATCATCAACAACGTCG
>JAUMVL010000282.1 GCA_030530185.1 Clostridia bacterium
CATACAGAGACCCCTTGGCTGTGGTGGAGTTGGTCTTGACCGTCGCCAGAGACGCACCGTTCACACGGCGGCGATAGGCCACGCGGATGGTATCGCCGACAGCCACATTCCCTTCAAGGAAGGTAATCACCGTAGAGGGCGTACCGCTTTCGCTGACCGTCACAGCAAAGCAGCCGTTGGAGGCTTCGTCCGCTTCCTCAAAGCCGTTGATGCGCACGGATTTTGCCTGCGTTTCATACGGAATCGTGACCTTGAAGCCGTTTTCTACCTCGAAGAGCTTGCTCTCCAGCGTGCCTACGTCGCCGTGCTGCATCTTGACTGCATTGGCCATCGCAAACATGTCGAGGGTAAACTGGGAACTGGCGAAGGTGAATTCCTACGCCTTGTCGGTTTCGATGAAGGCCAGCGGATAGTTGCCCTGACCGCCCGTAATGGACTAGGTGTTGTTGGTGGCGCTCATGTTGGCGGTGTTGACTTCATAGTAGGAAAACACTTTGCCGTCGCAGCGCTCGAAGTCGATGTTGGGGTTGTCGGCGATGTAGCCGCCGATCTGTTCAATATAGCTTGCCTGTGCCTGTTGAGCCATAATTGTCACGCTCCTTTTCAGGGTTCAATGATGGTAATGTTCAGCCCTTTCTGCCGGGCGTATCGGATGGCCGAAGCCGTCTCGTCCGTCCGGCCGCCGTATACGGCCAGCAGATGGGTCGCACGGTCGATCATGTATCGGTTTTTCTGCGTGCAGCCGTTATCCGAGTCGCTGCAGGCGGATTCCACACGGCTTGCACGCTCTAAAATGGCCTGGCGGCGCACGAGATCCGTTTCGCTCCACTCCCGCGCCTGCCGGTCAGAGCCAACGATTGCCCACAGCTCGATATGCTGCGACGGCTTCACGGTCTGAATCTGAAGCACCGTCTCCGCCGCCCACACATCGGCGCCGCCTTCCATGCCGCTCAGAAAGATGCGGACGCCCTCCCTGGTCATCCGCAGAATTTCGCAGAACAGCCGCTGCTTGAGCTGTTCGCAGCGGGGAGCCCGCTCGTCGTTTCCATAGGGCAGCTTCTCAGGCCTGCAGCCGATCAATGCACATGCGTTCATCGTCATTTCTCCTCGATATTGAATTTGCGTTTGCAATCTATTTATTGCAATTCTAAAGCATTCAGCTTCTAAAATCAAGGTATATTGCAAGGCATTTATTGCAAAACTTTGATGCGGGGTGAAGCGTGATGCAGAAAATCCGGCAGGACTGCGGCCTTGGCCAAAATATCCGCAGAATGCGCCTCAACGCGCGCATGACACAGGAGGAGGTCGCTGCGCAATTACAGCTGGCGGGCTGTGACACTTCAAGAAGCGTTTACGCCCAGATCGAGTGCGGCGCCTACAATATCCGGGTCAGCGAGCTGATCGTTCTCAGGCGCCTGTTCGATGTGGACTATAACGCGTTCTTTGAAGGGCTGGAGGACGAGCTCTGACTTACCAGGTAATCACATAGGAAAATACCGCGTGATACCGGCGATATCCAATGGTCTTCGTTCCCAGATGGTAATCGTCCTCATACTGAAACCGCAGATGGCAGACGTGGGTCTGTCCGGTCAGCAGCTCTCTGATCCTTTGAACAATCAGCTTGTCGCGCCGCTTCAGCCGGTCTCCCGATGCATTGTAGAGGGCCGGCTCTTTGACGTAGACGTCGAAGGCCAGCATTTTTCGTATGACATGCGGGCTCCCCAGCTTGTTCCCCTCCGTTTCGTAGTATACCACGCGCACCGACTCGTTGACAACCGGTTCGTCCGGCATGACGTCCTCCACAAAGTAGCGGTCAATGAACTCTCGGATCCCCGTTCCTGCGGGGATGAGCATCAGCTCCTTCTATTCCGCATCGGGAAACAGCACGTCGCGGATCACGCTGTTCCAGTTGTCGTGCCACGTTCTCCGCTTTTTCACTTGCTCACCTGCACGTTCCCATAGTAGACATGCTCCGGGACGGAGCCCATATAGATTTCCGTCAGCATCCCGAATTCCGCTTTCATGATGCGCACGGCGTTTTCGACGAACCGATTGCCCTTCTGATTAAACGCGTCCGGCAGGTCGTATTCCGATCTGGCGTTGGACGGATGCTTTCCGGATACGTCGTCGTCCCATACGCTGCGGCCGGG
>JAUMVL010000283.1 GCA_030530185.1 Clostridia bacterium
CAGACTCTGCCGCAGCCGTCACAATCGGCTGTTCGACTGCCTGCGGTATCGTCGGTTCCTGTTCAATGCCGGCGCATGCAACCAAAAGCGCAGCAAGCGCAAGCGGAACAAATCTGGTCCATTTCAACATATCATTACCTCATTGCATCGAATACGCGGCATCCTTGCCGCATGAAAAAGCCGCTGAAAAACGGCGGATTCGCGATTTGATTATAGCATACGTACCCGATGCATGCAAGCAACGTCCCTGTCGCCCGAAAAGGTTTTACAAATTCGGGACAGTTTGTTCACAATTCCGTCAGTTCCCTGTTCTTTTACCTTTCGCACTTCTGATCCCGTCGAATTCTTTTGAAACGGGCAAAATACTGTTTGCTATTCCATGTATCCGATGGTATAATTTGTGTAAGAGGCTCATCAAGAGTCTGTAAAGTAAAGGGAGGTACAGCACATGGTGATTCAAAAGCCGGCGGCAGCCGGGACCTTGGAATCCAGCGATGCACAGGTGACGGTCGAGCCGGGAGACGGTAAGATCGAGCTGACGCTCACCTCGAGCGTGATGAACCAATATGGGCGACAGATCCGGGACACGGTTCTGGAAACTCTCGATCGGCTCGGCGTAACGGATGCAAAGGTCCACGTTGTCGACAAGGGCGCGCTTGACTGCACGCTCAAAGCCCGCGTCGAATGCGCCGTCTATCGCAGCATGGATGCATCCGACAAGGATATACCTTGGGGAGGTGTGATCCGATGATTCCGAGACCCAAACCCGAACGGTTCCGTCTGCGCCGTACCATGATGTTCATGAACGCACAAAAGCCGGGACTGATCAAAGACGCTTATATTTACGGCTGTGACAGCATTATGCTCGACCTGGAGGACGCGGTCGCCGAGAATCAAAAGGATGCGGCGCGTTTCTCGCTTTACCATGCGCTCAAAACGATCGACTACGGCGGTACCGAGGTTATTGTCCGTATCAACGGGCTCGATACGCCGCATTGGCAGGAGGACATCCGCGTCTGCGTAGCAGGCGGCGCCGACGGCATCCGTATTGCCAAATGTGAGAGTGCGCAGGATGTGCATACAGTCGAAGCCGCTGTCGAAGCTGCCGAAAAGGAATTCGGTGTGGAAGTCGGCAGAACGCTTCTGATGGCTGCGCTCGAAAGCCCGAAGGGCATCCTGAACGCATACGAGATCTGCGCCGCATCGGATCGAATGTTCGGCGTAGCGATCTCCGGCGGCGATTTCCGCAAGTGCATGCAAACAAAGCCGCAGCCCGACGGAATCGACATGCTGGTAGCCCGTGGACAGATGCTGCTTGCCGCGCGTGCAGCCGGGATTCAATGCTTCGACACGGTCTTTACCAATCTGGACGACAATGCAGGCTTTGAAGCGGAAGTGCGTCAGAACAAGGCTATGGGCTTTGACGGCAAGAGCCTGATCAATCCGAAACAGATTCGTTACGTCCATGAGATCTTTGCACCGACCGAAAAGGAAATTGTGCAGGCCGAGCGCATCTTAACGGCCTACCGTGAGCAGGCTGCAAAGGGCGTCGGCGTCTTTACGCTGGACGGCAAGATGATCGATATTGCATTTATTCCGGGTGCGGAGCGCACGCTGCGCCTTGCCCGCGCCTGCGGCATGTATGAGGGGGATTTGGTATGAAAAACTATGTCGGCAGAGAGATTCCCGATGAACTGCTTGTAAACGGCAAGGAGGTTTATCAGGGCAAAAACTACATGTACGGCAACTATATTCCGAAATCTTCCCCCCGCACCCGCCGTTATGAAAAGCCGCAGGAGAGCAAGATTGTCGAAACGCTTGCCGATGCGCTGCGGCAATGCGGTGCAAGGAGCGGCATGACATTCTCGTTCCATCACCATCTCCGTGACGGAGACTATGTTGTCAACATGGTCATGAAGGCCGCCATCGAGGAGCTTGGGCTGGAGGATCTGACGATCGCCGCAACGAGCCTCGGGGCAGCGCACGATCCGATTGCGAACTACATCGAGCAGGGCAAGGTCATCGGCATCCAGACGAGCGGCATCCGCGGCCGGATGGGCGAGGTCGTTTCGGCGGGCAAGCTGAAGACCCCGGCGATCATCCGATCGCACGGCGGGCGTCCGCGTGCGATTGAAGGCGGCGAAGTGC
>JAUMVL010000032.1 GCA_030530185.1 Clostridia bacterium
TATCGGTCTCATGTTCTTTCGTCGCGAACAGCAGCAAAAATTCTCCCGGTGCAAGTGTAATGTCCGGAAGAATAAAGGCTTTATCCGCCTTTTGGATGTTGTCAGTGATGCGATAGCCCAACAGGGAAACCGGGTTGCTGCCAACGTTTTTCAGCTCGATCCAGTCCGGAGAGCCGTATACTTCATCCTCCAAGCTGTCTCCGTTGCTGGTTACGACCTCGTTGATGACAATGCTTGGTCCAATCGCTTGATTTGTTAGCTGAACAAAATCACACGCCAATGGCATCGCTGCCATCAGCAGCGCCATCGCGATGTAGGAGATTGATTTCAAAAGCTGTTTCAATTGCATAAATCCATATTCATTCAATGATTGTATCTGTATTGTACCACGATTCGACAGAAAAGAAAAGCACGGCATGCGACATTTCTGCAAATTCTTTATGAATTCGGAAACTCCTTCCAGATTTGGTTGTTTTTTCACGCAAAAAGAGACCGGAAAACCGGTCTCTTTTGGGCAATTTGTATGTGACTCAGAACTTGAGCGAGTTGAACTTGACACCCGGGCCCATCGTGGAGGACACAACCATGCTCTTGATGTAGGTGCCCTTCGCTGCTGCCGGCTTCGCCTTGACGATCGCTTCCATCAGGGTGGTCAGGTTCTCTTCGAGCTTATCAACGCCGAAGCTCTTCTTGCCGATCGGGCAATGGACGATGTTCGTCTTGTCCACGCGGTACTCGACTTTACCGGCTTTGATGTCCGTAATCGCCTTCGCGACGTCCATCGTGACCGTGCCGCTCTTCGGGTTCGGCATGAGGCCCTTCGGGCCGAGGATACGACCGATACGGCCAACGAGGCCCATCATATCCGGGGTCGCAACGCACACATCGAATCCGAACCAGTTTTCCTGCTGGATCTTCTTGATGGTGTCTTCATCACCGATGAAATCCGCGCCGGCTTCCTGCGCTTCACGAGCCTTATCGGCCTTTGCAAAAACGAGGACGCGAACCGTCTTGCCCGTTCCGTGCGGCAGAACAACCGCACCGCGGACCTGCTGGTCTGCGTGACGGGAGTCAACGCCCAAACGGATGGAGACTTCGATCGTTTCATCGAACTTGCACTTTGCGGTGCTCAGAACCGTCTCGAGACCCTCGCGGACATCGTACAGCTTGCTGCGGTCGATCAGTTCTTTGCTTGCGTTATAATTCTTACCGTGCTTCATATCCGTTCCCTCCTCAGTCGCCGACAACAACGCCCATGCTGCGCGCGGTGCCTGCCACCATGCTCATAGCAGCCTCAACGCTTGCTGCGTTCAGGTCGGGCATTTTCAGTTCCGCGATCTCGCGAACCTGTGCCTTGGTGATCGTGGCAACCTTCGTCTTGTTCGGGGTGCCGGATGCGCTCTCGATACCGCATGCCTTCTTGATGAGGACAGCCGCCGGAGGCGTCTTGGTAATGAACGTAAAGCTGCGATCCTGATACACGGTGATAACAACCGGGATGATCAGGCCTGCCTGCTTGTTGGTACGCTCGTTGAACTCTTTGCAGAAGCCCATGATGTTCACGCCGTGCTGACCGAGTGCGGGGCCGACAGGCGGTGCCGGAGTTGCTTTGCCGGCAGGAATCTGCAATTTCACATAACCAGTGATTTTCTTTGCCATTGCTGTTTCTCCTTTTTGAATTTAGGTCGTGGTACGGGGTGCCTCCCCTGCCACAATGTCAAATCGCCATTAGGCGAGATGCATCAAAGTTTCTGGACTTGTACAAAGTCCAGCTCGACGGGCGTTTCTCTGCCAAACATCGAAACCGACAGCTTGACCTTCTGCCGCTCCACGTCGATCTTTTCGACTTTGCCGATGAAGTTTTCGAGCGGTCCGCTGACCACGCGCACGTTCTCGCCCTCTTCGATGTCGAGGACGATCGGGATGCGCTCAACGCCCATCGCTACGACTTCTTCATCCTTCAGCGGGATCGGCTTGCTGCCCGGTCCGACAAAGCCCGTGACGCCGCGTGTATTGCGGATCACATACCATGCGCGCGGATTCATGACAAGATCATACGTGATTCCGCCGCCACGCTCCTCGGGACGCTCCTTTTCGACGACGTCGACGAGCATCTTCACCATCACATAGCCAGGATAGACCTTGCGAGTGACCGATTTGCGTTTTCCATTCGGCAGGATCTCAATGGTTTCTTCGGTCGGATACATGACCTCCAGAATAATATCCTGCAAGCCTGCGTTTTCGACGGCTTTGATGAGATCCTCCTTGACCTTGTTTTCATACCCGGAATAGGTATGAACCACATACCATTTTGCTTCCTGACTCATGAGACTTAACCGTTGATCGTATCTGTATCGATGACCTGCTCCTGAGCTGCAGGCGCTGCATCCAACAGCAGCTGAATCGGTTTGCCGAACGCAAAATCGAGGATGTAGATCAAAAGCGTAACCGCCAAAACAACGACAATCACAACGCCGGTGTTCTTTGCGAGCTCTTTGGGCGTAAGCCAGGTAAGCTTTTTCACCTCGCCCCACATCTCTTTGAGATATGCGCCGAGCTTAAACTTGCTTTCCTTTTTCTTTTCGGGCTTCTTGGATTCAGCCTTCTTTTCGACTTCCTTAGCCATTTGATCCACTCCGATTACTTGGACTCTCTGTGCAGGGTGTGCTTACGGCAGAAACGACAATACTTGTTGAACTCCAAACGATCGGGATCGTTCTTCTTGTTCTTGAACGTGTTGTAGTTTCTCTGCTTGCACTCGGTGCAAGCCAACGTGATCTTAACGCGCATGGATGAAACCTCCTCCGGATTTTTACATCAAAAACGAGCCCCCTACGGGAGCACCTGTAATAAGTTACCACACCGAAGCCGATTTGTCAACGAAAAGTTTTGATTTTTCGGAATTTTTTCGGTTTTTCCCATCTCAGAAATGGCGATTGCACAATTGGAAAAACGAACCGTCGAATGCATGCAGCTCACCGATGATCATATAAATGTCCGTGACCAAATACTGCTCGATCAGATTCGCAACGGAGCCCATTTGATTCTTATTATAGTATCGTGGATCGTATAGCAGTACACGGTCATAGACCTCAGCAAAAAAAGGCGCAGTACATAATCCGTATGAATCAGTAATGATCAGACACGTTTTCGGTTTTTCGCTTTCAGCATCTGTTCTTTCAATCATCGTTAAGTTTCCGCCGGGGCCACCGAGGTATACCGTATATCGATCTCGCGGATTGGCGTCGTTCTGAATAAACGAAATTTCTTCAACGGTATTTGGATCTGTATATCGACGTACTTGAACCGAACGTGTCGGCATCAAAATATCCAGCGTGTCCGGATTTTCCTCCATCTGTTTGCTCTGTGTATCACGATACAACGTGCCCAAAAAAGGATATTCCTGTATGCAAGGGAAATCCTCGTATGGCGGCAAGCTTTCTCCCGCCTCTTCCAGCATCTGCCGAACTACAAGTGAAGCGCCATACGGTGTCCAATGCATGTCCGTGCGAAAAAATACGTATTCTCCATCAAGCAATGGTTTAGACAGAAGATCCGCTGTTGAATAAGCTGCCACGTTGTTTGCGGTCACCGCATGGATGAAAGGCTCGATCTCAGACGTCATACCGGTTGGATTCTGATAAGTCAAAAGTCTTGAAGCGCGGAGACTGTTCGGTACAATCGTCATCACGAATACACCATCTTCCGGCAAAAGCGATGCGTAAGCGTCAAACAGGCTGCACTGCTGAAATACCATATTGCGCGAATGAATGAATGCACTCGATTTCTGTTCTCCATCCATCAGATATAGATGCAGTTCACGAGGAAAAGCTGAAACATCTACAGGTTCTTTTGTCGGACGAGGTGAGGGTGTCGGCGCAGACGTTTCGGTTGGCATTGCGAGTTTCTCTTCCTCAACAGATTCCGACGTCTCCTGTTCGGGTGTTGTTGTCGGAGTCGGTGACGGCGTACGCGTCGGACGCGGCGTTACAATCGCTTCCTCTTCCGAAAATAGTCGTCCCACGACGCAAAACTGCCGACTTGGCGAACAGACTGACTGATTCGGATTACCTTCGCTCGCATGGGAAATCGATCGGATAGATATGTTTCGATCTCCTCAGCAAACGTGCCGTCCAAAAAGGATGATAAAGTCAGTATAGGACGCTCTTTAAGAATACGGTTTTCCGATTCTGCAAACGTCGGATCAGGCGGCAAAAATGCAAGTTCATAGATGCCGATTCCAAGCAAAAACAAGAGAAGCGTCAACGCGGTAACGGATAGGAAATTTTTTCTCATACGAACCCCTCATTTCCCTCAGAACCGAAAATACAAAAACGGATTAAAACTCTGTCCTACAAGGAACAGCAGCGAGATCGCAAGGATTGCGCTTGCTATCACTGCCTTCCCATAAGGCCGTAATAAGCTGTGTTTCCCAGCCTGCCTACGCTTCCGATACCATAAAGCGATCGATTTGCGAAGTGGAAGACAGCAAGCCAATGTCGTTGCAAGCAATACAGGATTGCTTTTTATCGCATAGACCGCATATGGATCGGATAATGGAACCTCCCACAGTGCAAACATCGCATGTAATTGCGCATGCAGATCTATAAAAGATTCATTGCGGAACAATACAAACCCAACTAAAACAATCACTAGAACTCCGACATGTTTCAACAGGCGCGGCATTCTTTGCAACGGTTTTTGCAACAATGTCCGTTCAAGAACGATCCACAGTCCAAAGTACAATCCCCACAACAGATAATTCCAGTCCGCGCCATGCCAAATGCCAGTCAAGCCCCATACAATTGCCATGTTCACAATCCAGCGTCCTCTCGTTACGCGATTCCCTCCGAGAGGTATATAGACGTATTCTCGGAAAAAGGTTCCAAGTGAAATGTGCCAGCGGCGCCAAAATTCTGAAATGCTTTGGGAGACAAACGGGGCATCGAAGTTCTCCAAAAAACGAAATCCAAGCATTCTGCCAAGCCCGATAGCCATATCAGAATACCCGGCAAAATCAAAGTAAAGTTGCAAAGCAAACAGCAATGCTGCGAGCCACGCTGAAGCAAGCGACAGCTCACTCGCCGCAGGCAAGCTTTCCAGGACCTCGCCGCACAAGTTGGCAAGCAGAACTTTTTTCCCCAGCCCAAGCGAGAATCGAAAGAACCCTTCCCCTATCCCTGTTGAATTAACCGTGCGGTTCTCAATCATATCAGCAACGTCGCCGTATTTGACGATTGGGCATGCAATCAACTGGGGGAACAACGATACATACAGCAACAACCAAAATGGGTTCGTTTGCAGCGGCACTTTTTTCCGATACACATCAACGGTATAAGTGATAATCTGAAACGTATAAAACGAAATACCGATCGGCAGCGTTGGAGAATTCATGTGATAATCCAGACCGATTAAAGTGCAAGCAGAATTGACCAAAAATGCGGCATACTTAAAATAGAAGAGTGCCGAAAGACTTACGACAACTCCCACAGCAAGCGCTGCCTTGCGTTTCACCGGATGATCCAATCGGTCAATCAATAATGCGCAGACGTAATTAACCCCTGTCGCAAACAGCATTGCCGCAATCCAGATCGGTTCACCCCATGCATAAAACAGCAGGGATGCAAGCAGCAATATGCTGTTCTGGACAGTACGATTCGGAATGATCGTATGCAAAAGCAGTACGATCGGCAAAAAAATGCATAAGAATGTTAGGGATGAAAACACCATGTTTCGACGAAATCCTCTCTGTCGAATCCTTTGTACCGTACCACAAACAGGTTTGTTTGTCAACGACCCAAACCGGAATAAAGCTTTATTTGAATCATACAAAAAGGCGCTCCGCCCTGTTGCTGGGCAGAGCGCCGAATAGGATGGGCACTCTTATTTTCCCGCGACTTGCAGGCTGCCGATCAGAATGCTCGGGCTTTCGATCGGGCCATACAATGTAAACTCGGAGTCTGCGCCGATGGCTTCGATATCTTTCAGGAGCGTATAGAGGTTCCCTGCGATTGTGATGCGATCGACCGCGCGGACGATCTTGCCATTCTCGACCAGCGCGCCGTTCGCCATGATCGAGAAATCGCCGGAGATCGGATTCATTCCGACATGCAAGCCTCCGAACCCGTCAATCATTAAGCCGTTGTCAAGCTTTTGGAGCATCTGTTCATAGGTGCCCTCTCCTTTGCCGACCGACAGCACCGTCGGGCCGACGCCGACAGGGCTCGCTCCGCGACGCGTTGCGTTGCCGGTGCTCTGCACGCCCGCTTTCAGCGCGGTCTTGGTGTTATGGAGCAGGGTTTTGAAAACGCCGTTTTCAATGATTGCTTTCTTATAAGTCGGAAAGCCCTCGCCGTCAAACGCGCGCGGCGCATACGGATGGAACGGATCGTCCCAAAGCGTAAAACAATCTGACGCAATCTTTTCCCCTTCTCTGCCTGCGAGCAGTGAACGACCCTTTTGCGCTTCCTCCGCGCTGAAGATGCCGAGGAAGGGACTTAAGAATGTTGCCGCTGCGCTGTTTTTGAACAGAATACGATATATGCCCGTCTCGACCGGTTCTGCCGTGAGCTTGAATGTCGTGTCCTCTGCCGCCTCCTTTACGAGGCCTTCGATATCGTTTGCCTTATCGTTCAAACGAGCTGCGAACCCGTCTTTGACGACGCCGTTCTGCTCCGCAATCGCGCTGAGCACCGTTGCTGCGCTGTTCGTTTCACGCTCCGCGCATAGGCCGAGCGTATTGTGCAGCTCATAGCGCGTATAACCGGTTTCGACCTCGCTGCCCTGCGTTCGGACGATACGCGGGTCGGCTGCAAGCACTTTTTGTTCCATCTCCTTGGCCAATGCGATCTTCTCTTCCGCCGTCATACCGTCAAGCGGCGTCGCGCGAACGGGAATGGATTCGTAGGTCTGTACACCGAGCATTGGATGCTGATCGATGGATTCGATGACCTTGGCGTTGTCAATGGCGCGGCGAACGAGCACTTCCGGATCGTCGAACGACTCGGTATAGGCATAACCATCCCTGCCGTTGAACTGAACGCGCAGGTTCATTCCGTTCTCCTTGGCAACTTTGTAGCTTTCCAACTCACCCTTCAAAACGGAAACCGAGAACGATTCTCCGCCCTCATAGTACGTCTCCGCTGCGGAGCAGCCGAGCTCCAACGCGATCCGGAACAGTTCTTCCCGAAATTCCTTGCGTTCCATTACATCGCACCTCCTTTGCCGCCGACGGTAATGCTCTTAACGCGAATCACCGGCTGACCGACGTTTGTCGGAACGCTGCCGGACAGCGAGCCGCACATGCCCTGCGCCATCCACATGGAGGGACCGACGCGATCGATGCGCTGCAGAATCTCTGCGCCCTTTCCGATCAGCATGGCGCCGCGCACCGGGTAAAGAATCTTGCCATCCTGCACCCAGTAACCCTCGCCGACCGCAAAGTTGAACTCGCCTGTCAGCGGGTTGACCGAGCCGCCGCCAAGCGATGCGGCATATAAACCGGTTCCCATCGTGCGGATCATCTCGTCGGGATCATCGCTGCCCGCGCAAATGAACGTATTGGTCATACGGGAAGTCGGTGCAAACGTATAATCCTGACGACGCGAGCTGCCCGTCATTGGCAGATGCAGTCTGCGTGAACCAAGCCGATCGATCAGATAGCTTTTCAGAATGCCGTTTTCGATCAGAAGATTGTTTTGACCGGGCGTACCTTCGTCGTCGATGTTGATAGTACCCCACTCGAAGGGGATGGTTCCATCATCACGCGCGGAAACGCACGGGGCGGCGATCTGCGTATTCAGCTTGCCGCAGAATTCGGAATTGCCGGGGCCAACCGACGTTGCCTCAAGGCTGTGCCCGCAGGCTTCGTGGAAGATAACGCCGCCGAAACCGCCGGAAATCACGACCGGCATGTTGCCGCCAGGGCAATCCTTTGCCGAAAGCAGCAAAACGGCGCGCTCGGCAGCCTTCTTTGCCGCCGCTTCAACGTCAATCACGGTGCTGTACGCTTCAAAGCCGCGACAGCAGCCGGGCCCCTCCGAACCGTGTTCGGCGTTGGCGCCATCCGTTGCGACCGCGCTGAAGAACATGCGGGTACGCGGGCGCTCGTCGGTCGCCCAGACGCCCTCGGTATTCACAAACTGTACGCGCTGTACCTCATCAAAATAGCTGACCGTCATCTGACGGATCTGATCGGAGACCGCCTTGCCCGCCGCATAGCCGCGATGCATCAGCGCCACGCGCTGGTCGTTGGTCACCGTGCCGTATGTGATCTGCTGCGGCGTCCGATAGGTTTTTTTGATGTACTGCAACGAATGGCGTGCCGCTTCCTTCTTCAATGCCGCAGCGGCCGCCTTTGCAGTCTCTACCAAAGCCTGTTCGCTTGTGTCGGCGGTATAAGCGTAGGCCGACTGTTCCCCGAGCATCACGCGGACGCCCGCACCATGCCGGTGGTTCGATACGCTTTGCTCAATGTGCCCGTCGGACATCAAAAGGCTGTTGCGATCACAGTCCTCCGCGAACAGTTCCGCAAAATCCGCACCGGTGCCAAGTGCAGCATCCAACACGCGGTTAACCGTTTGTTCGTGAATCATAGTACCTCCCTGTTCTCCAAAAATTGGATTTCGTTTATAATATATCATTTATAAACGGCTGTGTCAATCAACCCGGCTTTGAAATCCTGTGTTTTTTTGTTTGCGGCATTCTTTTTTCACGACCTGTCGTTTTCACGCTGCGATTTGGCGGCTTGTACTTGCGGATAAAAGACAAATGTGATATAGTGAAACAATCATCGGTTCCATACGCTTTGCCGCGATTCGATATTCCTTTGATCGGGCTGCAACCGAATGAACCGATGGACGGTATTATTATCAGAAAGGAAAACGGTATGGAGACGCACGAATACCGAACGCCACCGATCGAACAGGACATCGATGCGCTGTATTCGACATACGGAGATATGGTCTACCGCCTTGCGTTGGTGCGCACCCGCAATCCGTCGGATGCGGAAGATATTGCACAGGAAGTGTTCTTGCGTATGCTCAAAAGCGCGCCTTCCTTCACCTCGGCCGAGCATCAGAAAGCATGGCTGATTACGGTGACGATCAATTGCTCCAAATCACTGCTTGGGTCAGCGTTCCGCAGACATACGGTTCCGTTGGACTCGATCGGAGAACCGCAAGCTGACGGTGCAATGCCGGATTCTACCGTGTATGACGCCGTCCTGAAGCTCCCGACGAAGTACCGCACGGCGATTCATCTATTCTACTACGAGGACTATTCAATCAAGGAAATTGCGCATGTTCTGCATGCAAGTGAAACGGCGGTCAAAACCTGGCTTCACCGCGCACGCCAACAGCTGAAGGAATCATTGAAAGGAGCATTTGAGGATGTTTCGTGAAGAATACCGCAAGGCAAACGATTCGGTGCATGCACCGAAATCCCTGCTGAATGCGATCAAAGCGGATGTCGAAGCATCGTCGGATGATCTGTTTGATCTGCCGAAAAAGCCTCGTATCTGGCCGCGCGTGCTCGGCTATTCCGGTGCGGTCGTTGCAGTCGCCGTCCTGACAATCCTTGTGATTCGCCCGTTCGGCGGAGCGGACAATTCAGCCGGCGCCCCCATTGCAATGCAGGAAGCAAAGGCTGCCGAGTATGAGGAAGCAATTGAATCCTCACTGTACGACACCGTGGCGGAAGCTGAGGTGACGGCCAAAAGCGCACTTGCTCCCGCCGCCGAAACAGGTGCGGCCGGATCTGCCGATTTGGAAGCGCCGTATCGCATGGAGCGTTCCGACGGGGACGAGGACGAATACTATCCTGCGGTAACCGTGCCCGAGCAAACGTATGAGGACGTCTTTGCGATGCTGACCTTTGCCGATACACCATCGCCGGAAGCGGATTCTGTCTCCGAAAACAATGCGGAAATTGTCGGCACAACTGCAACCGTTTCCGTGGATCAGGGGATGCTGAACGCATTTGGTACATCGTTTGTACTCCCTGAAAATGGCATCGTACGAGCGCTTGCGCAGATTGGCGACCGTGTGTTTGTCATTGCCGACCGAACCAACGTTGTTGCGATCACGGTTTACACGAAGGAGGGACTTCTCGGCGAGGTGACGCAAAGCGGCACGTATGAAGCGTTTGAAGTCAAGGATACAACCGTCTTTGAAGAGGACGGTTCGCTGTCCGACTACCGTGTGCTGCTTGTCACTTCCCGATTTACGCCGGACATAAGTAAAGCCGACCCCTCCATTCCTGAATCCTTCTCCCCCATGATCTCCGATCCAAGCGGCGCGCGACCGCTGCTGCCGGAGGAATTCACAATTCTGGATGCAGGCGGAGCATTCAATGTCTATGGTGCCGTAGAGGCAAGCGAACAGGTTCGTATGCTCTACTGCTTTGCCGAGCTTGGAGGAGAATAGGATCCGTCCTTGTCGGAGAATCCGATGCGATTCTCCGTCGTTTTCTTTTTGGGGTTTGCTCTTGCGAAACTGTGGAAAATGCCGTACAATAAGAAAAAAGCTCGGAGGGAGAACGAGATGATTATCGTCGGAATCTGCGGTGCGTCGGGCAGCGGCAAAAGCACGCTTGCAAGGCGGATTCAGGAAAGTCTGACCTGCAACTGTATCATCATCGGTCAGGATTGCTATTATCACAACTTCGCGCATTTACCGTTTGAGGAACGCGTGCATCTGAATTATGACGAGCCAAGCATTTTCGATTACGATGAAATGCTGCGCGACATTGACGATCTGCAAGCCGGAAAGCCGATTACCCGGAAAGGGTACGATTACGCACATCATCTGCGCGACGATTCCAGCGAGCTGATCGATCCGCCTGAAGTGCTGATATTAGAGGGAATCCACATGTTCCATGACCCGCGTCTGCTCGAACGCATGTCGCTGAAGGTCTATATGCACGTAGACATCGACGTATGTCTGCTGCGCCGCATCCGTCGGGACATGAAATCGCGCGGACGTACGATCGACAGCATTACCGAACAATATATGGAGACCGTCAAGCCGATGTATGAAAAGTATATCGCCAATTACATCAAAGTTGCCGACTTTGCGATCATGCGCGGCGGCAAGAACAATATGGCAATCGACTGCATCTCCGCATATCTCACGACCAAAGTGCTGGCGGAATCCTTCCAAAGGGACGCGGCTCGAGCCGAAGAAGCCCCCGAACCGACAACAGATCTTTCGTAAATCCAATTTTATTAAAAAAGCGGGGCGGCAATTGCCGCTCCGCTTTCTCGTTCAATCCTCGATTTGAATGGATCCGATCGTTTCACCGATCACCGAAACAAGGTTTCCATCCACCCAGGTATACGCCTGCCGCAAAGCATTGTAGATTGCCTTTGCGTCGGAACTTCCGTGCGCTTTGATCACCCCGCCGTTGACACCGAGCAGCGGTGCTCCGCCGTACTCCTTATAATCCATTTTCTTTTTCACCACGGAGAAGGCGGGCTTTGCAATCAATCCACCGATTTTCGTCCGCAGGCTTCCATACATCGCTTCCTTCAACAGGCCCAAAATCACCTTGGCAGCGCCCTCGAAGCCCTTCAGCAGTACATTGCCGTCAAAGCCGTCGCAGACCAGCACCTCAAAATTGCCGCTCATCAATTCACGCGCCTCGGCATTGCCGATGAAGTTAATATCCTCCATTTGGGAAAGGCGTTCATGGACCTCCTTGGTCAGCGCATTGCCTTTTTCGGCTTCCGTGCCGTTGGACAACAGCGCGACACGCGGGTTCTCAACGCCGGCTACGCGTTCCATATACGCTTTGCCCATGACCGCAAACTGTTGGAGATACCCCGGCTTACAGTCGGTATTCGCCCCGCAGTCGCAAAGCAGCACGCAGCCCCCCGTAACGGTTGGCAAAAGAGTTGCCAGCGCGGGACTTTTCACGCCCTTCTGCCGCCGCAGCGTCAGCGTGGCGCCGGTCAAAAGTGCGCCGGTACTGCCCGCGGAAACGACACAATCCGCTTCCCCGGCCTTAACGGTCTCAAACGCACGAACAAGGGAACTGTCCTTTTTCTTTTTATAGGCTGCCGTTGGGCTTTCATCAAATCCGATAACCTCGGTTGTCGGCACAAGCCGAATGCGGTTTGCAAGGGCTGCGTTTTCCCCTGCAAATGTGCGCAAAGCGGATTCTTCGCCAAAAAGTACAAGCTCCGCATCCCGGAATGATTCCGCTTCCAAAAACTGCTTGCATCCGCCGAGAATTGCCTCGGGCGCATGATCGCCGCCCATTACATCGACTGCTATCTTCATACTGCTTCTCCCTATAGATGATGAAAAAAGGATACCACAATCCGACGTTTTTTGCAACGACATTTTCCGCTGTGAACATCTGAACCATCGAATAGCACAAAAAGACCTTCCGAATGGAAAGGCCTTTACGCTTCTACAATTGTGGGGGTCATCATGGATCGCTTATGCGTCTTTTTCCATGCTGATGACTTCTTCGCCATCATAATATCCGCACTTCTTGCAAACCACATGCGGGAGCTTCAGCTCGTGGCACTTCGGGCACTCAACCAAATTCGGCGTCTCCAGCTTGAAATTGTTCGCTCTGCGCGAATCTCTTCTCGCCTTCGATGTTTTTCTCTTCGGTACTGCCATGATTACACCTCCTTATTTTCGTTCAATAGTTGTTGCAGCGCGCTGAATTTGCCGCTGCCGATTTCGGTTTGACACGCACACGGATTCACATTGCGATCCGCACCGCAGATCGGGCAAAGTCCGAGACAGTCCGGCTTGCAAAGGCTGACGAGCGGAAAGTTCAGAAACAGATTGTCGAAAAACGCCTGACTGAGATCAATCTGTTCCCGCGTGTAGGGATAAGCATCCTGCTCCTCGTCCCATACGGTATCGCGCACAAAATGCTCGTCAATCGAAAACGTCAACGTTTCGATAAACGGTTTCGTGCAGCGCGCGCACGCCGCTTCATAGGACACCGTAGCTTTCGCTTCGACATGGAAGGCTTTCCCGTCAAACGAGAAGCTGCCCGTAATATCGGCGGGGGCCGTAAACATCACCGGATTTCCCGCGTAAGTTTCGGGCTCGAGTGCCTCCGTAA
>JAUMVL010000033.1 GCA_030530185.1 Clostridia bacterium
GCCGTACCAATCCTGATACGGCACCGCGCGCGGCTGAATCTCGGAAATCGCGAGGACGTCCTGCTGGAACTTGTCCGGTTCCTTAATGCTGCTGGGAACGCAGAAGATTGCATCCGGGTCGATGTTCTTGACCAACAGCTCGCCCTGCGCGTCGAAGATCTCGCCGCGCCGCGGATAGTTGACGCCGAGAAGCAGCTTGTCGCCCCATTGCAGCTGCGGGAAGATCGCCGCCGGCGACCATTGCACCCCCCATTTGTGATTCTCGTAACGCGCATTGAGCGTGTATTCGTTGGTCAGCAAACCGGCTTTTTCGGTATCGTACGACAGCGTATAGCTGAGCGTCGCCGTGACGGACGCTTCTGCGGACGATGTAATCTGATAATCGATCCCCCGGATCCCGATCGCTTCGTAAATCTGCTGATATTTTTCCACAAACTCCTGATACGAGATCATAGCCGCGTTGCCCTCGGTCGGCTCGCCGGTCGTGTTCTTCAGCGAATCGGAGATCAGGTCGAATGCCGCGCCGTAGGAGCCTTCATTGACGTATGTCAAAAACCTGGTCAGGACCTCGACGCCGCCGCCGCGCGCACCCGCGCAGCCGAATTGCAGCACGCTTCCTGCCAGCATCAGCATAGCAATCAAAATCAAGACAACCTTTTTCAAAAGCGGATTCTCCTTCGGTGTTTTTCCCCTTCTTCGAGCAGCGCAAAAAGTGCATACTCTTCAACATATATCATTATAACAGAAAATTGCAGGATTGGAACCGTTTTTACCGCTATTTTCAAAAAAGATGCATTTTTGCTACATTTTTCTACATACAATGCGGCATGGATGGGATATTTTTCGGTCTGCTCGCGATCGGCATCACCGTCGAGCTGTTCACAAAGGGCGGTGATGCGGCGCTTGCCTCCCTGATCGGCGGGGCAAAAGAGGCGGTCACCGGCTGCATCACGATGTCCGGTGCATATCTTTTTTGGATGGGACTGATGGGCATTCTGAAGGAAACGGGGCTGATGCACACGCTGTCCCGTGTGCTGCGCCCGGTGCTGCGATTCCTGTTTCCCGACGCGGGCAGCGCGGGCGAAGCGATCACGATGAACCTGTCGTGCAACATGCTCGGACTCGGCAACGCCGCAACGCCCTACGGGCTTGAAGCAATGCGCATCATGGAAGCCGAAAACCCGCATCCCGGCGTTGCGACCGGCAGCATGTGCGTACTGCTTGCCGTCAATGCCTCGTGCCTCGAACTGTTTCCGGCGTCGCTGATCGCTCTGCGGCAAAGCTACGGCAGCGTCATGCCGACCGTCGTCGTCCTGCCCGTACTGCTGTCCTCGGCCTGTTCAACCGCCGTGACCGTGCTGCTGTGCCGCCTGTGCCTCCGCTTTGCAAGGATATGAGCAGCGTCGTCCCGATCGGCATCGTTTTGTTGCTGTGCTACGCGGTTTTCAAGCGTGTACGGATCTTTTCGGCATTCTTATCCGGAGCGGAGAACGCGCTTCCGATGCTGAAAAAGCTGCTGCCCTGCCTTGCCGGCATGCTTTCGGCGATCGCCGTGCTGCGCGACAGCGGGGTGCTCGAATGGATGACCGCACGCCTTTCTTTGCTGCTTGCCCGGCTCGGGATCGATGCGCGCCTGCTGCCGCTGCTCTTGCTGCGGCCGCTGTCGGGCAGCGCGGCGGTGGCGGTGCTTGCCGATCTTTTCATCCAATACGGGCCGGACTCGCCGCTCGGACTCACCGCAAGCGTACTGCTCGGCGCCAGCGAAACGCTGTTCTACGCGCTTGCGCTGTACTTTGGTTCGGTCGGCATCAAAAAGACGCGGTTTACCGTGCCGCTGGCCCTGCTTGCCACGCTTGTTTCCGTTGCGGCCGGACTGTTCTTTTCCGGACTGTTTTTCGAATAGCAAAAGGACGATGCGCTCCGGCTCTGCGCATCGTCCTTGAGTTCTTGTTCAGTCCTCGATCATCAGGCGAATGATCTCGCGGTCGGTTTCCTGCATCCCGATTCGCGCGAGCCGCCCGACGTTTTGGATCGTATTCTCGACGCCCTTTTTGACGATGCCGTCGCCGCCGTAAAACTGATTTCCGTTCTGATACATCGCAAGGCCGAGCAGTCCGGCATCGACCGCCGAAGCGATTTTGGCCGCACAGCTGGCCTTTGCGCCGTCACAGGCAAGGCCGGAATCGATCGCTACCGCGTTGACGACCGTATGCGCGATCTCATCGAACCGCCCGCCGTCGAGATAAGCAACGCCCGCCGCCGCGCCGCAGCCGGCGCTGACAACGCCGCAATACGCCGAAAGCCGCCCGATGCCGGTTTTGAGATGTGTGGTTACAAGATTCGACACGCACAGCGCGCGAAGCAGCTCGTCGTGCGGTTTGCCGGTCTTTTGCGCATAGACGATCACGGGGACGCTCGCCGTGATGCCCTGATTGCCGCTGCCCGAATTGATGATGACCGGCAGCTCGCAGCCGTTCATGCGCGCATCGCTGCCTGCCGCGGCATAGGCCCGCATCTGATAGTTGAGATCGGTTTCGTGCCCTTTGAGCAGCGTCTTTCCGATGTTGGCGCCGTAGCTGTGCAAAAGGCCCTCCTCCGCGATGGCCATGTTGTAGGCAATCTGCTGTTCCAGCCGATCCTGCACATCGGACAGGTCCACGATCTCGGCAAAGCGCACAATGCCCTCGATGGACAGACAGCTGCGGTCGGTCATCCCGTCGCTTTGCGGCTCAATCGGATGCGCATACAGCGTTTCTCCGTTCCGGACGACGGAAACGATGTTCGTATGATGCTCCGCAATCCGCACCGAAGCAGAATCCTCTCCCGCAAACACCGTAATGATGATATCGAAAATGTGCTCCGTCTCGATGTGCTTCACCTCGATCGGTGTCTCCTTTGCATACGCCCCAATCGCAGCAAGCGCCTGCTCGGAGATGTTCGACAGCACCTCGAGCTCTTTTTGCGCATCGCCCGCGACGATGCCCGCGGCACAGGCCGCGCCGATGCCTCGAAGGCCTCCGGTATGCGGCACGATGACGCTTTTGACGTTTTTCAGAATATTGCCGGACACCTCGGCGCGAACGCGCTTTGGCATTGTCCCGAGGACGTCCCGCGCCTTGGCCGCCGCATAGGCGATCGCGATCGGCTCGGTGCAGCCCATCGCCGGGCGCAGCTCCTCCTCCAAAATCCGCACATACTGCCGGTAACATGCATCCCGCTGTTCCATGCTCCCCCTCCTTTGCCCGAATCAGCCGATGTTCATCTCGCTCAGATATCGCAAAGTCCCGTTGTCGCTGCCAAGGTAGCAGCCGACAAAATAGTCCTCCCCCTCGGTGGGCAGAAAGCCGACATAGTTCTGTTCCAGCAGCGCAAAGAATCGCGCCCGCGTAATCAAAAGCTCGTACTCGTCTCCTTCCACGGCGAGCACCGCGCTTTCGGGCACGGTCAGCGTGATCGGCTCGGACGCGATGGTCTCGGGCCGCAGCTCGACGCCGAACGAATCGTCGATCTTTGCCGTTTCGACGGTCAGCACGTCAATGGTCCCCTTTGCCGCGTCAAATCCGGTTAAAATTCCCGCGTGCAGCGTGTCGAATACGATCTCGCCGTCCTTCTTCATCGGTGCGATCGCCTCCCAGTCCGCTCCCGCCGGTTCGAGGTCCACAAGGTCCGAGTCCATGATGACAAGATCATACGGAACGCCGTACAGGTTCTGCACGTTCGGATCGCTCGCATCGAACCGCAGCTCGGCAAGGCAGTACGCCCTGCCGCCGACGTGCATCAGCAGCCGGTGCGTCTCATACGGATCGACATCCTGCGTCGCCTCGTCCTCAATGGAAAGCGAACAGTCGTCTGCCGCTGCATCGATTTGATAGCACAGACCGAACCCGTCGATCCAAACGACGAGCTTCGTTCCGTACGGCGAACCGTCGGCAACGGATAACGAGATCGTATGAATCCGATCGAGCACGCCCGCGGTACTGTCCTGTCGTTCCGGCGCCTCGATCGGCTCCGGCAGAGTCTCCGCCGGCTCCGGTTCGGGCGTCTCATCGGGGTCAAAATCCACAGCCGCCGTTACCGGCGCCAAAACGGTCTCCGTCTGTGTCGGTTCCGGCCGCTGTATGGGAAGCTCCGTTTCCACCGCCGCGCATCCAAGCAAGCAGAACACGGTACCGCACAGCAGCAGTTTTTTGAAATTCATTTCATACGCCTCCAGCGTTTTTTCTTACAGTATACCATAGAGATGCGTCCAATTTGTGTCATAAAAATAAACTCTGCCCGCGTTTCGCACGAATTTTTGTAAATTCTTTTCCGCAAAAAAACCTTGCGAGATGATTCCCGCAAGGTTTTTCTCTGCGATTGCAGTGTGCGTGTTCCAACGGATCACGCATTTTCCTTTTCCTCAAACTGCAGCCGGTACAGCTTCCAATAATAGCTGTGATGCGACAGCAGCTGCTGATGCGTGCCGCGTTCGATGATTTCGCCGTTCTGCAAAACGATGATCTGATCCGCATGCTGAATCGTCGAAAGGCGGTGCGCGACGATCAGCATGGTGCCGATACTGCGCATCTTTTCGAGGGACTGCTGAATCAGCGACTCGGTTTCGGTATCGATGTTTGCAGTCGCCTCATCGAGAATCAGAATCTGCGGCTTATGCAGCACGGTCCGCGCAAACGAGAGCAGCTGGCGCTGTCCCTGCGAGAAATTCTCTCCGCGCTCAATAACGGGCTCTTCATACTTCTGCGGCAGTTTTTCGATGAACCGATCCGCATTGACATAACGGCAGGCCTCGATGATCTGCTCGTCGGGGATCGACTCGTCGTGCAGTGACAGGTTCGTCTTGATCGTGCCTGAGAACAGGAACACATCCTGCAGCATCTGTCCGACCAGACGCCGCAGCGACTTGATCTTGATATGGGCGATGTCCATGCCGTCAATCAGGATCTTGCCCTTTTGGATCTCGAAGTTTCGCACGATCAGGCCGAGTATCGTCGTCTTGCCCGCGCCGGTTGCACCGACGAACGCGCAGGTCTGCCCCGGCTCGATTACAAACGAGACATCCTTTAAAATCCAATCCTCTGCTTCATATGCGAACCAGACGTGTTGGAACTCGATCCGCCCTTCGACATGGTCAAGCTCGATCGCGTCGGGCAGATCGCGCACCTCCGGCTGCACGTCCATCAGGTTGAACAGGCGCTCGGACGCGCTTCTGGCGCGCTGAATGTTGTTCAACTGATCGGCAAGCGCCTCGACCGGATGGAAGAACCGGCCCGCATACAGGTAGAACGCGACGATCGACCCCGGCGTCAGTCCGATCTTTACGCCGAACCAGAAGATCATCGCAAGCGTTGCCACATACACAAACGTGACAAACGGACGGTACAGTCCGAACCCCTTGATGACGTTGAACCGGGACTGGCGGTAGGCGTTGTTTTTCTGATCGAACTCATCGAGCTTTTTGTCCTGCCGGTTGAAGATCTGGATGATGCTCATGCCGGACAGCGTTTCATTCAGGTAGGTATTCAGCTCGGAAATGCGCCTGCGCTCCGTGCGGAATGCGCCGCCGACGTACTTCGAGAAGATCAGCGACGAAACGAAGATGATCGTGACCGGAATCAGCATAATCAGCGCCAGCCGCGGATTGAGGAAGAACATGATCACGTACACGCCGAACACGGTCAAAAAGTTCTTGATTACGCTGACGATCACGTTCGTGAACAGGTCGCTCATCGACTGCGTATAGCTTGTGACGCGCGTGACGAGCGAACCGACCGGCATTTCATTGAACTGGTTGCGGCTCATCTCCTCGATGTGCGCGAACACGTCTACGCGCAGGTTGTAGATGATCTCCTGCCCCGCCTTTTGCAGCAGCATGGATTCGCAGTATAAAAATGCGTTGTTGACCAGACAGATCAAAAGGTATGCTGCCGCCATCGCAATCAGATACCGGAGGTTCAGCGCGTCCGAGGTCAGATTGTCGGTCATGCGCGAGGTGATCAGCGGCAGCAGGACATCCAGCAGCACATTGACCAGCAGCAGCAGCGCCGCGCCCGTAAAGCGCGGCCATTCCGGCTTGAGATAGTGCAGGATGCGGCGGACGAACTCCCCGACCGGGATCTTGCGATCGCCCTTGAGACGTTCTTTTTCCTCGAAGAATGGTTCTTCCATCAGGCGTCGCCTCCTTTCACTTCCCGCTCGAGCTCCTGCAAATACGCCATCCGGCTGTAGGTCGGCGAACTCTTGAGCAGCTGCTCCGGCGTGTCGAACGCTTCGACCGCGCCGTCATTCAACACAAGAATACGGTCCGCGTGCGCAACGGATGAAATGCGCGAGGCAATGATGATCGTCGTGCGGCCCTTGCGCTGCTCGCGGATGTTTTGCAGAATCTTCTCCTCGGTCCGCATATCGACTGCGGAAACGGAATCGTCGAGCACGAGGATCGGCGCGTCCTTGAGATACGCACGGGCCAGCGAAATGCGCTGCTTCTGCCCGCCGGACAGCGTCACGCCGCGTTCGCCGGTGACCGTTTCATAACCGTTCGGAAAGTCTTCGATGTTCGCTGCGACGTCGGCAAACTCCGCCGCACGGATCACTTTGCCGATGGTCGGATGGTCGATCGAAAATCCGATGTTGTTTGCAATGGTATCGGAGAACAGGAAATTATCCTGCGGGACGAACGCAACCGCGCGGCGCAAGGAATCGATATCCGCATGCATAATGTCGTGTCCGTCGATAAACACCGTGCCCTCTTCAACATTATATAGCCGCAGCAGCAGCGTCAGCAGCGTCGTCTTGCCGCAGCCGATCCGGCCCACGACGCCGATCAGCTCGCCGGGATGAATCAAAAGCGACACATCCTTCAGCACCGGCATATCCGGCTGCGCCGGGTAGGCAAAGCTGCAATGATCGAAGCGGATTTCGCCTTGCAGGTTTTCGAGCACTTCGGCGTGTTCGGGGTTTTGCACGGTCTCCTCGGCGTCCAAAAAGGCCGAGATGCGGCCAAGCGACGCCTTGGCCCTGCCGCGCATGCTCACCAAAGATCCGAGCGCGATCATCGGCCAGATCAGCGTATCGAAATATCCGATGAACGTGATGAGCCTGCCCGCGGACAGGTCGATCGTGTGTCCGAACAGCACGATCGGCGCGCCCTGCACCGTCGCATAGACAAACCACGCGCCAAAGCCGAGGATGAACGACAGAATCACCGCAATGATGACCTCGATCAGCGTATCGAACACGATCTGTACCCGCACAAACGCGATGTTCGCTTCCCGATTCTTCCGGGCGACCTTGGCAAAGGCATGCAGCTCGCTCGTCTCCTTGACGAACGCTTTGATGACGCTGATGCCCGTAAAGTTCTCCTGCACAAAGTCATACATCCGGTCGTACTTTTTCTGCCGGTCCTCCCACCGCTGCGCCATGAACTTTTCCACGAGCGCGCCCCAGACGACGATCAGCATCATCGGAATCAGCGCAAACAGCGTCATGACCCAATCGAGCGCGAACATTCGCGCAATCACAAGCAGGCCCAGAAACATCGCGTCCACGATCTGCACCGTGCCAAAGCCCATGTACTCCTCGATCGTTTCGAGGTCGGTCGTGAACCAGGACATGATCGAGCCGACGTTCGTCGCATGATAATACTGCTGCGACAGGCGCTCGCTTTTTTGGAACATCTCGCGCCGCACGCCCGCTTCGACACGCTGTGACGCATTGAACAGGGTGAACCGCCACAGCATGCGGCCGAGGAACATGACCGCCGCGATGCCGAGCAGCTTCAGGCAGATCGCTCCGATCAGTCCGATATCGACCTGCCCGCTTTCGCCAGACAGGTGGTCGACGATTTGGCCGAGATAGATCGGCTCAAACAGCTGCACGTAGTCGACGGCGATCAGGGCGATCACGCCGAGTACGAACAGATACCAGTATCGTTTATAATAAGCATTGATGTGTTTTCCGAGAAGCATAATTCTCCCCAATCTTTCCTATTCCCGTTTTTTCCGTGTTTTGCTTGCAGCCAGATCGGAACAGCGCATGCATTTGTCCGTCACAGCGCGTCGGCAATGTCGTAGATCAGACGCTCGGTCTTTTCCCATCCGAGGCAGGCATCGGTGATCGACTGTCCGTAGCAGGTGCCGCCGACCGGCTGGCTGCCGTCCACAAGATAGCTTTCGATCATCAACCCCTTGACGAGCCCTTTGAGGTCGTCGGAATCGCGGCGGCAGTTCAGCACCTCGCGCGCGATGCGCGGCTGTTCGAATGGATCCTTGCCGGAGTTCGCGTGGTTCGTATCGACAATCAGCGCGGGATTCTTGAGATCGCTCTCCTGATACAGATCATAGACGCGGCGCAGGTCCTCGTAATGATAGTTCGGCATCGCATGGCCCTGCTTATTCGTATATCCGCGCAGGATTGCGTGGGCAAGCGGATTGCCCTGCGAATGTGCCGCCCAGCCTCGATAGATAAACGAATGCTTATGCTGCGCGGTATGGATCGCGTTCATCATGATCGACAGATCGCCGCTCGTCGGATTCTTCATCCCGACCGGCACCTCGATGCCGCTCGCCGTGAGCCGGTGCTGCTGATCCTCAACCGAACGTGCGCCGACCGCGACATAGGCCAGAAGATCATCGAGATACTTGTGATTCTCGGGATAAAGCATCTCGTCCGCGCACGAAAAGCCGAAATCGCGTACGGCCTGCATGTGCAGCGACCGCGTCGTGATAATGCCCTTATAGAGATCGGGACGACCCGTCGGGTCCGGCTGATGCAAAATACCCTTGTACCCGTCGCCGGATGTACGCGGCTTATTCGTATAGATGCGCGGAACGATCAGCACTTTGTCTGATACCTTGTCCGCTACCGGGCGCAAATGAGCCAGATAATCGAGCATCGCGTCCTCGCGGTCCGCCGAACACGGTCCGATGATCAGAACGATCCGATCGTCGGCACCGGTAAAGATCGCGGCAAGCTCCGCCGCCCGCTTTTCCACAACGGCCGCCATCCGGGCGGTGACCGGAAAGCGCTCCTTGACCTCCATCGGGATCGCAAGCTTGCGCTCAAATTCCATATTCATAACGGTATTGCCCCCTATTGATCAAAGTACGCGCGGCGCTCGGTCGAAAGCCGCATCTTATCCATCAGCCCTTCGCGATCGTCCGCATCGAGCATGGCCCGAATCGTTTTGAGTTCCTCGATAAACCGGTCCATCTGCTCGATCAGCTCCGTCTTGTTCAGCAGAAACAGCTCGCTCCACATCGTCTCGTTGATGCGGGAAATGCGCGTGAGATCACGGAACGAATCGCCGGTGTAGTCCACCAGATGCCGGTTGTCGTTGCAGGTCATCAGCGCGACCGCAATGCAGTGCGTCAGCTGCGAAACAAACCCGATCATCTCGTCGTGCTCCTCCGGCGAAAGCACCGAAATGCGACCAAACCCGAGGATGCGGCCGAGCGCCTTGCACCATTCGATTGCCTCGGGCGTGTTTCGATCGGTCGGCGTCACGATGTAGTTTGCGTTTTGAAAGATGCGCGGATCGGCATTGCGTACACCGGACACCTCGCGTCCCGCCATCGGATGCGCCGCGATGAATTCGACGTCCTCGCGGAGCATGCGCTGAATGTCGTACACGATGCACGACTTCACACCGGTTACATCGGTCAGATACGTGCCGGGCTTCAAAAGATGCTGATGATCGGCGATCCAGGTTCGAAACGCCGTGGGATAGAGCGCAAAGATCACCGCGTCCGCGCGGCCCAAAAGCTCCGCGTCCGGCGTTGCTGCGCCGCGCTCGATGCTGCCGTTTTCGAGCGCAAAGGCGATCGCCTCCGCGTCGCGGTCAATCGCCGACACATGATAGCCGAGCCGCGTCAAGGCCTTTGCGTAGCTGCCGCCCATCAGGCCGAGCCCGACGATCACGATATTACTGTTGCTGATCCAATTCATCGATCCGTACTCCAAGCTGTTGTAATCTTGCAAAAAAATCGGGAAAGCTCTTGGCCACGGCCTCGGCTCCCGCAATCGTACCGCCCGTTGCCGTGCACAAAAGCGCAAGCGCCATGACGATCCGGTGGTCGTTGTGTCCGGACAGGATCGCATCCGGCGCGTGCAGTCCCGCAGAAACCCGCAGCGAATTCTCCTCCGCGCAGGTGACAATTCCGAACTTTTTCAGCTCCTCCTGCATGGCCGCAACGCGGTCGCTTTCCTTGATCCGAAGCCGTCGAATCCCCGTAAAAGTTGCGCCGTTTTTCGCCCCCGCGAGCGCAAACAGCACCGGCCCGAGATCGGGGCAATCCGACAGGTCGAGCATCGGCGCGCCGTTTTGCAGCGCCGAAAAATACATCCGGTACACGCGATCGCCCTGCAAACTGTGCTCGTCCAGGCCCGTGACGGTCACCTTTGCGCCGAGCAGGTTCAATCCCTCCAAAAACGCCGCATTCGACCAGTCGCCCTCGACCGAAACATCCCGCGGCAGATACGACTGGTTGCCGCGCACCGAAAGGGTCGTTTCGTCCGCCCAGCCCGCCTCGACGCCGAACGCATGCAGCGCCGCAAGCGTCAGCTCCATATACGAACGGCTTTCTACGGGCGGAAGCAGCGTGATCGTGCTGTCCCCGTCCAAAAGCGGCAGCGCGTACAAAAGCCCCGTCACAAACTGGCTCGAGATGTCGCCGCGAACCGAGAACGCGCCGCTATGCAAACGTCCCCGCACCAATACGCTTGTTTTCTCCGATTGGTATGCAATGCCCTGCTCACTGCAAAGCGATTCGTAAACCGACAGCGGACGCGAAAGCAGCTTCTCGGTACCGGTCAGCGTCGCGGACGCATCCGACAGCAGGCACAGCGGCAGAAAAAACCGCAGCGTGCTTCCGCTTTCCCCGCAGGGCAGCAGGGCCGCTTTGTCGCGCCGGACCGGATCGCAGCCGGTTACGGTCGCCGTATTGCCCGAAAGGATGACGTCTGCACCCAATGCCCGCAGGCATGCAATTGTCGCCTCAATATCACGGCTTTTTACGAGGTTTTTTACTGTGCTCGTCCCGCGCGACAGCCCCGCGCACAGCAGCAGCCGATGCGCCATGCTTTTGGAGGGCGGCGCGGCGACGGTTCCTTTTGCGGTGGAGGGACGAATCGAAACCATCATGCGTCCGTTCTCCCGTATCGTTCGATCAGAAGGTCCATCGCTTCCAGGTATCCGTCGACGCCGTGTCCGACGATCGATGCGACACAGGCAAGCCGGATATAGCTGATTTGCCGGAACGCTTCGCGCTGGGAAATGTCGGAGATATGCACCTCGACGGTCGGGATCGAAACGGCCCTGACCGCATCTAACAGCGCGATACTTGTATGCGTATACGCGCCGGGATTGATGACGATGCCGTCGGTGTTTCCGTAAGCAGCCTGAATCCTATCCACAAGGTCGCCCTCGTGATTGGACTGATAGAGCTCAACATCGACGCCGCGTTGTGCCGCATGTTCGCGCACACGCTCGCACAGCGCCGCATAGGTCTGCGCCCCGTAAATATCCGGTTCCCGAATACCGAGCAGATTCAGATTCGGCCCGTTCAGAATCAGCAGTTTCATGACAGCTCCTCCAAAATCATGTGTGCCGTTTCGTTTGCATTTTTCCCGGACAGGATGTGCTTGTCCGCGGCGGCCAGATAGATCGGATAGCGCTCTGCAAACAGCTTTCGTACCCGTTCGCGATCGCTCGAGAGCGGACGATCTGCCGAGGTCTTGAGCTCGTCCACCGGCCGGTCCAAAAACAACAGGTATCCGTTTTGCCGAAGCGCGGCTACATTCTCGTGTTTCAAAACCGCGCCGCCGCCGGTGGACAGCACGATCCCGCTCCTGCCCGAAAGCTCTCCAAGCACCTCGGTCTCCACTTTGCGAAACGCTTCCTCGCCATACGCCGCGAAGTAATCCGCGATTGGCATTTTGATCCGCTCTACAATCACCTTGTCCGAATCGAAAAACGGACGATGCAGCAGTTCGCTCAGGCGCGTTCCGACGCGCGTTTTGCCGACGCCCGGCATTCCGATCAGAACGAGGTTCCGTCTCTCGTTCCGCGTCCTTTGGTACAGCCGGTCGATCACGGTTTTGGGGAACGCTTCACCCGTAAACAACTCCGCCGCGCGCACCGCCTGCGCCACGAGCATATACAGCCCGGTATCGGCGGGAATGCCGCGGCTTTGCGCGGCTGCAACCAGTCTTGTGCGAAGCGGCCGGTAGACGGCGTCGAACACGCCGGTTAATTGCCTAAAGCGCGACAGGTCGATCGGCGTTTCATCGCTGTTCGGATACATGCCGCACGGCGTCGTGTTGAGAATTACATCCGCATCCGCACGCTTCGCATATGCCTGCTCATAGGTCAGCGCGCCGCCGTTTCCGCTGCGGCTGACCCGATCGATCGATCCGGCGCCGAGCGCCCTGCACACGGAATAGGCGGTCCTGCTCGTCCCGCCAGTCCCGAGGATCAGCACCGACCTGCCCGAAAGCGAAATCCCCGCATGATGCAGCGCGAGCCGCATTCCGTCAAAGTCCGTGTTGTCGCCGTACAGCCTGCCGCTGCGATTGACAACGGTGTTGACCGCGCCGATCGCCCTTGCACGGGCGGAGATTTCATCGAGATACGGGATCACCGCCTGCTTGTACGGGATCGTTACATTGACCCCCGCGAAGTCACGTTGGTGCAAAAATGTCGCAAGTTGGTCCGGCTGGAGCTCCTTCAGCTCGTAGGAATACCGGCCGAGCGCCTCATGAATCTCCTTGGAAAAGCTGTGCCCGAGGGGACAGCCGATCAAGCCGTACCGCATTACGCGCACCACCAGTCCGTTCCGAACCGTCCGGTCAGAAGGTCGCACAGCACGAGCGCCGTCACGGAATCGACGACAACGCGGGCGCGATGTGCGATCGCGGGATCGTGCCGCCCCTTCAGCGTCAGCGTCGTCTTTTCGTTTTTTCGGAAATCCACGGTTTGCTGCGGCAAAAAGATCGAAGGCGTCGGCTTGATCGCGGTGCGGAACAGGAGCGGCATGCC
>JAUMVL010000034.1 GCA_030530185.1 Clostridia bacterium
CAGATACGGGAATGGCTCGGTCACAGCGATTTCTCAACAACGGCAAACATCTACACACATCCGGACTCAATTTGAAGCTGCCTTCGGATGATGCTGTGCTCAATAGTCGGGGACTTGCTCCAAGCAAAAAAAAGAAAAGCCGACGGTCGCGTAAACGACCACCGGCGTTTTTCTGGCGGAGAGACTGGGATTCGAACCCAGGGTCCCTTTAGGGGACACAGCATTTCGAGTGCTGCACCATCGACCTCTCGGACATCTCTCCAAATTGGTCAGCAGATGAAGTATACCGCATCTTTTCAAAAAATGCAACTATTATTTTTGTTCCGTCGAAGAATTCATCCGGAGCGTTCCGAAAAATCGTCCCAGACGTTCCGTACACGCAGTCTCCAGCACGCCGCCGATCGTTTGAACGGATGCATCGAACCAATGGTCTGTCAAGTCGATTTTAGAGCCGCAGCAACCTGTGAGCGTGTTGTAGGCTCCAAACACAAGACGTTGAATTCGATACAGCAACAACGTTCCCGCACACATGGCACACGGTTCCACCGTGACGTACAGCGTACAGCCGTCAAGAGCGCCGATCGCTTCATGTGCTGCTGCCAAGGCGAGTCGTTCGGCATGACAGGTCGGATCGTTTGCCTGCACGCAGGTGTTGTGCGCTGCGGCAATGACGGCGTTGTCCCGCACAACAACGGCCCCAATCGGAACTTCGTTTTCCCGCAGCGCCTTGTCGGCCTCGTCGAGCGCCTTTTGCATCCAGAATTCATCGTTCACGGTTCCGCACCTCCGCCGTGTCAAAATCCTCATAGATCACGCGATTCAGCAGCAGTCCATGCGCCGGGGCGGTCGGGCCGGCAGCCGATCGATCTTGTGAAAGTAAGGCGGTTTGAATCGTATCTTCGGGAAGTTTCGCAAAGCCGATCTCGAGCATCGTCCCGACCAGAATGCGGACCATGTTATATAAAAAGCCGTTTCCCGTGACGGAATAGATCAAAAACGTTCCGTCCCACGTCCAAACGGATTCTTCGATCGTTCGGATCGTGTTTTCCATATGCGTACCGGAGGACATAAAGGCGCGAAAATCGTGCGTACCGAGCACTTGGGCGGCCGCATGGTTCAGCAGCGACAAATCCGGCATACGATACAGCTGAAGCGCCGTATTCCGGGAAAAGACGTCTGCGTGGGGGCCGATATGGATGCGGTAGCGATATTGCTTCTTTTTTGCAGAAAAACGCGAATGAAAGGCTGTGTCGCATTCCTCGGAGTATAAAACGCGGATATCGGGCGGCAGATGCATATTCAACGCGATTGCAAACTTATCGGCAGCCATGCGCACGTTGGTATCGAAATGCGCAACCTGTGCGGCGGCATGGACTCCGCTGTCGGTTCTGCCGGATCCTTGCAAGTCAATATTCTCTTTGGCAACTTCCCGGAGCGCACGTTCGATCGTTTCCTGCACGGAAACGCCGTTCGGCTGCGTTTGCCAGCCGACGTAATTCGTTCCGTCGTATGCGATGATCATTCGAATCCTTCTCATATCAAAATACGATAAACAGCACAAGCGTTGCCGCAAAGAACGCGGAGGTTAGGATGCATGCAAATAAATCCTCGCGGCCGAACCGCAAAGAGTGCAGTCTGGTTCTTCCTTCGCCGCCGTGATAGCAGCGCGATTCCATCGCGGTTGCAAGTTCGTCCGCCTTTCGGAAAGAGGAAACGAACAACGGAATCAGGATCGGAATCATGCTCTTGATTCGCGCAAACAGATTCCCGGATTCGAGATCGGCGCCGCGGGACAGCTGTGCTTTCATGATTTTGTCGGATTCCTCGATCAGCGTCGGAATGAAGCGCAGCGCAATCGTCATCATCATCGCAAGCTCGTGGGCGGGGAAATGGAACACTTTGAGCGGGGTTAGGAGCCGCTCGATGCCGTCCGTCAGCGCAATGGGGGACGTTGTCAGCGTCAGCATGGATGCGCCGGTGACGAGCAGGACGATGCGGATCGTGATGAAAACCGACTGGACAACCGCTTCCCACGTCAATTTCCAAAAGTCAAGATCCAAGAGCACCCGTTCTCCGCGTGTGAAGAACAGGTTCAGTACGAACATGAAGATCAGCAGAAGGCGGATCGGTTTGAGAGATTTTAGAATATAGCTGACCGGAATCTTTGACAGCAGCAGCGCAAGAATCAAAAATGCGAGCGGAAGCGCAAATACGGGGATTCGCTTGACAAAAAAGACCATCGCCACATAAACGAGCATGATCAATATTTTCGTTCGAGGATCGCATCGATGCAGAATGGAATCGCCTGCGACAGCCTCCTCTTGATCCAGTCGAGCAGCGGCGTTTCATCCGAGGAGACGGAGGGAACGTCATAGCCCTTTTGCCGAAGCAGCATTGCAAGCACCGTCATTTGCGGCACGGACAGGCCGAGCCGAAAAAGCTCCTCCGCGTGAGAGAAAACCGCCTGCGGGGTATCTAAGTATGCAATCGTTCCATGGTCGAGCACCAACAGTTGCGTCGCATGCCGGGCGATGTCTTCCATCGAATGAGAGATCATCAGGATCGTACATCCATCCTCGCTTCTGAGCCGTTCTAAGATCGCAAGGATTTCCTTTCGGCCCTGCGGATCCAATCCTGCCATCGGTTCATCGAGAACAAGATATTTCGGACGCATGGCAAGAACGCCGGCAAGGGCCGCTCGCCGCTTTTCGCCGCCGGAGAGTTCAAACGGGGATTTTTCGCGGAATCGATCGGGTTCCAACCCGACGAGTTCCATCGCATGCAGCACACGCGAATGAATTTCCTCATCGGAGAGCTTCATGTTTTTCGGGCCGAATGCGATATCCTCATAAACTGTTTCCGCAAACAGCTGATATTCGGGATACTGAAAAACCATTCCGACCAGCGAGCGAACAATTTTCCGTTCGTTTTTGTCGGACAGATCATGACCGTCTACCGTAATGCAGCCGGCTTCGCTTGGAATCAAGCCGTTCAAATGCTGAACAAGCGTCGTTTTTCCGCTCCCGGTATGTCCGATGATCCCGAAAAAAGAGCCTTCCTCGATTGTCAATGAGATGTTTTGCAGCGCATAAGCCGGATTTCCGATTTCGGAGTACCGGTACGAAAGATTCTTTATAACAATCGACATAATTCCTCCGCAATCTGTTCCGTTTTCATGGCGTGTTCAGACACCGGAACGCCGATTTTTCGAAGCTGTTCCGCAAGACGGATCGCTTCAGGCACATCGAGCGAGCAAGCGTGCAGCAGCTCATGATCGGAAAAGATGCGCTCCGGGATATCGTCCGCGGCAATTTTGCCATGGTTCATTACAATGACACGATCGCAGTCGGTCACTTCTTCCATATACTGTGTGACCATAATGACGGTCAACCCGTGCGCATGCAGGCGTTTGAGGGTTTCGATCAAATCCTGCCGGCCTCTCGGATCGAGCATCGCCGTCGCTTCGTCCATGACAAGGATTTGCGGACGCAGCGCAAGCATGCCTGCAATTGCAATGCGCTGCTTCTGTCCGCCGGAAAGCTGATGAATGGCATGCTTGGCATAGTCCTGCATACCGACCGTGGCGAGAGCGGAATCGACGCGTTCCCGAATCTGTTCGGGAGGAATGCCCATATTTTCGGGACCGAATGCCACGTCTTCCTCGATGATGGTTGTCACGATCTGATTGTCCGGATTCTGAAAGACAATTCCAACGGTCTGGCGGATCGGCAGGATGTTCGCTCCGTCCGCGGTATCGAGGCCATTGACCGTAACCGTTCCTTTTGCGGGGAGCAAAAGACCGTTGATATGCTTCGCAAGCGTGCTTTTGCCGCTGCCGTTGTGCCCGACAATTGCAACAAAAGAACCGTCCTCGATGGAAAGGGAGACATCCTCCAACGCCAACTGAACGGATTCCTCATATTGATAAAATACGTGATCGAATTGTATCAAAGCAGCTGTTTTCCTTTTTGTTTTCAATTATTATACATGAGCTCTATACTTTTTTCAAGTAGTTTGCTATACTGGAACAAAAGGAGGAGTGTGCCATGCTGACATGTCTGAAACAAGTCCATACGATCGTATCCTGCGACGAAACGGATCGGGTTTATCACGATACGGATTTATGGTTCCGGGACGGCGTAATTGCAAAAATAGGCGAAGCGCCGTGGAACGCCGACTGTGTTTATGACGGATCCGACTGGATCGTATATCCGGGGCTGGTCAATACGCACCATCATTTGTACCAGTACTTTACGAGAAATCTTGCGAGCGTGCAGAATTATGAGTTATTCGATTGGCTGAAGGCCTTATATGAAATCTGGAAGAATCTGAACGACGAAACGGTCTTTTTCAGCTCGCTGTGCGGCATGGGTGAATTGATGCGGTATGGCTGCACAACCTGTTTTGATCATCACTATGTGTTTCCAAAGGGCAGCAATGATCTGATCGGCGCACAGGTACAGGCCGCAAAGCAGATTGGAATTCGATTGCATGCTTCCCGCGGAAGCATGGATCTGTCGAAAAAGGACGGTGGGCTTCCGCCTGACAGCGTCGTTCAAACGGTGGATCAGATTATGCAGGACAGCGAATCTGTTATCGAAACGTATCACGACGACGCGCCGCTTTCGATGTGCCGGATTGTGCTTGCGCCATGTTCACCGTTTTCTGTGTCAAAAGAACTGTTGACGGAAAGTGCAAAGCTTGCAAGGAAGCACCGCGTACAGCTGCATACGCATCTATGCGAGACAAAGGATGAGGAACAGTACACGCTTTCACGCTATGGAATGCGGCCGTTCGCATACATGGAATCCATCGAATGGACCGGACCGGATGTGTTTTATGCGCACGGGATTCACTTTAATGATGAAGAACTGGATCGAATCGCACAAACGGGGACAAAGATTGCACATTGCCCCTGCTCCAATATGAAGCTGTCAAGCGGCGTGATGCGGATCGCCGATATGATGGAGCGGAACATCCCGATCGGACTTGGCGTGGACGGCTCGGCAAGCAACGATGCGAGCAATTTGATGGAGGAAATTCGGAGCGCATACCTTTTGCATCGGTTGGCATGGGGCCGGCGTGCGCCATCGGGCTACGACCTGCTGAAAATGGCAACGGTTGGCGGCGCAAAGGTACTTGGCCGGGATGATATCGGTTCGATTGCGGAAGGGAAGGCCGCCGACTGTTTTGCAATCCGTCAAAGCGCAATGGAGCTGGTCTGTGCCGATACGGACCCGATGAATTTGTTCGGTACGGTCGGGTACCATCGATCCTGTGCGATCGTGTTTGTAAACGGAGTTTGCACCGTGAAAGACGGGAATCTAACCGGAATCGATGAAGCAGAGATTGCTCAAAGGGCCAGAAAAGAAGTGAATCGGCTTCTGGCCGATTCATAAGGAGCGCTTAAACAAAGACGACCTCGCCGCGTTCCAACGCGACCGTGCCGGAATCTGTGCGAACAATGAGTCGGAACTCCCGGTCAATGGATTCCGCAATGCCGAAAGCTTCGGTTTCTCCCATATGAAAACGAACCTTTCTGCCGAAACAGTTTTGCAGCGCATGATAGCGCTCCCAGAACGTAATGGCCGGCAGCCGGTCGTAATACGTGAAAAACGCATCGCAAAGCCGTCGCAGGAATCGATCACGAAACGCGGCATCCGTGGAAAAAGGAAATACACCGGTGAGAACGGATTGCAGATCGGTTGGAATCGAGACCGGAAGGGAAAGATTGATGCCGATTCCGACAACCGCATAGGAATACCCGCCGGACGGCAAGAGCGCGCCTTCGACCAGAATCCCTCCGGCCTTCTTTTCATGGCAATAGAGATCATTGACCCACTTAATCGAACAGGATTGTCCGAATGAAAAGATCGTGTCCGCCGCTGCAACAGCCGTAAGACAGGTCAGGGCGGCAGGGGAAACGGAAGCTTGCGGCCGAAGCAAAATGGATGTATACAACCCGCTGCCTGCCGGAGAGTAAAAGCTGCGCCCAAGCCTGCCGCGACCTTCGGTCTGTGCATCGGCTACAAGGACATAGCCTTCCGGAGCACCGCTTTTTGCCAGCTCTTTGACGGCGGTGTTGGTGGAACCGATCTGTTGAATCGAATGAATCTCGTAACGCATAGCGTCAGTATACCGCAAATGGCGTAAAATAGCAAGTATGCAACAGCGTTATAATATTCTGAAATCGAATATTTTCACTAAATATAATGAATATGAATGTGCATATCAAATTAAAATGAAGCTTGACCTGGATTTTGGTTGAATTTTTGCTTTGGATATGCTATAATTTCGCCAGTTTTTTAACGGAGTAGTTTGATTCATGAGAAAAATAACAAAGCTCGGTGTATTTGACAGCGGACTTGGATATTTCCTACTTTGGTGATACTGCTCGCGTACCGTACGGATCCCGTACGCCGGAAACGATCGGTCGATATGCCGAGCAGGACGTGCGATTCCTGCTTTCGCGCGGAGTGGAAGCGATCGTGATCGCCTGCGGAACCGTCAGTGCGACGTGTCTTGATCGGCTGCAAAGCCGTTACCGGATCCCGATTGTCGGTGTAATCGAACCGGCTTCCATCGAAGCGGTACAAGTGACGCAAACCGGTCATATCGGCGTTCTCGGAACAAAAGCGACAATCAAAAGCAACGCATATTCCGACCGGATCTGCTCGGAAAGCCCGAACTGTTGCGTGACGGGCATCGCCTGTCCGCTGCTGGTTCCTTTGATTGAAAACGGATACTCGCCCGATGATCCGCTTGTTGAAATGGCGCTGGATCGATATCTTGAGCCGGTCCGCACGTCCGATATCGACACGCTGATTCTCGGCTGCACGCACTATCCGTTTTTGACGCAGACAATATCCCGCATGCTGCCGAACGTTCGGCTGATCAACATCGGAACCGTTCTTGCAAAACGCCTTTCGGAGCATTTTCCGCTTACTGCGTCGAGCGAAAAGAATCTTGTTTCTTACTACGTAAGCGATGCCGACACGGAGTTTCAAGCCATTGCAAATTCCTATCTCGATGCCATTCGCGCAGAAAACGTGCAAAAAATCAATATCGAATTATATTGAGAATAGTCTCAAATCGGCTCCCATATACTGTAGCAAAGTGTATGGGAGCCTTTCCCGTACCGAAAGGAATGGGGGAATTCGATTTGTACTATTCAGAAGAGCGGATCTATGCGGAAGCAAACTATATCATAGAGCATCGCGCAACCGTGCGTGAAGCAGCCAAGGTCCTGCATGCCGGGAAAAGCACCGTGCATAAGGATGTGACCGCGCGACTGGAACTCCTTCGGCCCGCACTTGCCAAACAAGTTCGAGAAATCCTGGATATCAACAAAGCAGAGCGACATATCCGGGGCGGGCAGGCGACGCACGATAAATACATGCAAAAGCATCAGGCCTTGGGCGAGGCGACGCAGCAGCCGTAAACGCGGGCAGCGCCGGCTTTTTTCAACACCTTGGCGCACTCGTACATCGTTGCGCCGGTTGTAAACACATCATCCACGAGAACGATATGCAGACCCTTGCATTCGGGTTCCGCATAGAAGCTGTTTCGGACGTTTTTTCGGCGCGCGTCGGCTGTCAGGCGTTTTTGCTGTCGGGTGAATTTCTTTTTCAGCAACAGCTCGTTTGAATACGGAATCCGGTACCTGGAACTGAGATACTGCGTCAGAAGCTCGCTTTGATTGAACCCGCGCAACGATTCATGAATCGGATGAATCGGAATCGGTACGAGCAAATCCACCGACCACTCATCGGGAATCTCCATATATTGCGCCAAAAACGGAACGTAAGAAAAGTCATGGCAGCTTTTCAGCCGTAATACGGCGTTCTTAATCGGCTCGGTATATTGCACGCCGATAAACAGGCCGTCGAGCGGCGGAAGCCACGTCGGATGCGGGCACAGCAAAATCTGCTGCTGACAGTCTGCACAAAGCCCGTGTTCGTTCAATCTTGCTTCATTTTGGCAGGCATAGCAAATATACGGTCCCGGAGAAAAGGTGTTTACGACCGCTTTGGAAAGCCAATTCGGATTAAGAAAGTTTTTCATATTCCACCAGGCGCACGGCAAGGGATGTATTGCGCTCATTTTTCTGTGCGTTGTATACCATCCGGCTGATCGTATCGCTCCGTCCGATGCAATAAACCAGTTTCTTTGCGCGGGTAATTGCCGTATAGAGCAGGTTGCGCGTCAGCAGCATCGGTGGTCCGCCGGCAAGCGGAAGCAGAACGGTTTTGAACTCACTGCCCTGAGATTTATGGATCGTGATGCAATATGCCAGATCCAGTTCGTCGAATTTTGTGTACTCATACGTGCAGATTCGACCGTCGTCAAATGCGACGGTTCCGGTTCGCAGATCGTTGTCGAGCGCGACAAGCGTTCCGAGATCGCCGTTAAACACGCCAAGCCCTTCGGTATAGCTTCCGTTTTTTTCCCGCTTGCGCCATTCGATCTTGTAATCGTTTTTGATCTGCATGATCTTGTAGCCCTCGCGGAAGAGCGTTTCTCCGTATGAATGCTCCTGTTTCGTGTGGGCTGGAGGATTCAGAACAGCCTGTAAATGCTGATTCAATGCGACGACGCCGAGAGGACCGGTTTTCATCGGGACAAGCACCTGAACATCCATCAGGGGTTCATCGGTTTGCAGCCGATCGCGCTGGTCCTTGACCAGCTCAGTCAGTCTCCGGACGATACGATCCGGCGCAGAGATCTCCTCAAACAGGAAGTCGGAGTGATCGGGAGCAAGAATCGGCATCCTGCCGTGATTGACTAAATGTGCATTTCGCACGATTCGACTTTGCTGTGCCTGTCGGAAGATTTCCGTCAGCTTGCAGGTCGGGATCAAATTGGAACGCAGCGCGTCAAGAAGAACGCTTCCGCATCCGACCGGCGGAAGCTGATCACTGTCGCCGACCAAAATCAAGCGTGTTCCGGCGGTCGTGGCCTTTAAGAGCGCATACATCAACGGTGCGTCGACCATCGACATCTCATCGACGATCAGCATATCGCACAACAACGGGTTCTCCAGATTGCGGATAAAGCCTTCTCCCGGGATGTATTCCAACAGGCGATGGATCGTCGAAGCATCAAATCCCGTTGCTTCGCTCATGCACTTGGCAGCGCGTCCGGTGGGAGCCGCAAGCGAAAGGGAATATCCGGCCTCGGAAAACGCATGGGCAATAAATCGGATGATCGTGGTCTTGCCGGTACCGGGACCGCCCGTGATGATCAACAGTCCCGCATTCAGCGCCGACAACACGGCGTCACGCTGCTGATCGGACAGTTCCAAATGCAACTCGTCCTCAATGGAAGCAAGATCCCAGGTCTGATAAGCCGGCGCTTCCCGCAGCCGGAGCAGACGCTTTGCGATATAATCCTCCATTTTGGCAAGGTAGGGAAGGAAAATTGCATCCGTTTCTCCGACCGATTGGCTGATGAGATCTCCGCCGCCGATCATCCAGTCAAGCGCTTCGTCCAGCATGTTCGGATCCGCGCCGAGTAACCGCTGCGCTTCGGCCAAAAGTGCTTTCCTTGCAAGGAACATGTCGCCGCGCTCCTCTTTGGCGCGCTCGAGCGCATAGCGAATCCCGGCCTGCAGCCGGGCCAGCGAGTCCGTTTCAAACCCTGCAACATTTTGCGCAATCCGATCGGCCGTCAAAAAGCCGATTCCATCGATGTCATCGATCAGTTGATACGGGTTTTCCTGTATCTTTGCAAGGCAGAGATCGCCGTATATTTGAACCATCCGGTTGGCTTGGTTGACCGTAACGCCATACGGCTCCAATGCAAGCAGCACGTTCCGCATTTGGGTGTTTTCACGATAGGATCCGAGAATCATGGCCGCTTTTTTTACGCCGATCCCGGGAACCTCTAAGATCGCATCCGGCGTGTGTTCGAGTACCTGCAGCGTATCAAGGCCGAATTGCGCGACAATCGCTTTGGCCAAGCTCGGACCGACGCCGCGCACCGCGCCGCTTGAAAGATAGGCTATGATGGATGATTCCGTAGAGGGCGCGACACGGGAATAGGAATTGACGGCAAACTGCTGTCCAAACCGGGCATTGAATGTATACGCTCCATCCAGCGAAACCGAATCTCCGACATCCAAAAGCGGCATTTTGCCGACTGCCGTGATTGGCATTTTGCCCTGATCGGGCATGACGGAAAGAACGGTATACCCGTTCGATGCATTGCGATAGATGATGTTTTGAACGACACCGGTCAATTCCATTTTGCAAAAGAAGCCTCCCCAAACGCGGGGGAGGCGTGATTGTCAGAAGTCAATTTTTGCTTCAATATACGCTTTCAGCTCGTCGATCGGGATGCGGACCTGTTCCATTGTGTCGCGGTCGCGCACGGTCACGCACCGATCCTCGACGGAATCGAAGTCATAGGTGATGCACAGCGGCGTACCGATCTCGTCCTCTCTGCGATACCGCTTGCCGATCGAGCCGGTTTCATCAAAGTCTACATTGAAGTACTTGGAAAGCATACCGTAGACCTCGGAAGCGCCCTCGGAGAGCTTCTTGGACAGCGGAAGCACCGCAGCCTTAAACGGAGCGAGCGCGGGATGGAGGTGCAGCACGGTGCGCACATCGTTGTTTTCGAGCGTCTGCTCCTCGTAAGCATTGCAAAGGACGCAGAGGACCGTTCTTTCGACGCCGAGCGAAGGTTCGATGACGTACGGAATATAGCGCTCGTTGCGCTCCGGATTGTAATACGTTAAGTCCTTTCCGGAAGCGTTCTGATGCTGCGTAAGGTCATAGTCGGTACGATCCGCAACGCCCCAGAGTTCGCCCCAGCCGAACGGGAATTTGAACTCAAAGTCCGTCGTTGCTTTGGAATAGAACACCAGCTCCTCTGGATCGTGATCGCGCATGCGCAGATTTTCTTCCCGAATGCCGTTCGAAAGAAGGAAATTCTTGCAGTAGCTGCGCCAGTAATCGAACCATTCGAGATCGGTTCCGGGCTCGCAGAAGAATTCCAGCTCCATCTGCTCAAATTCACGAACACGGAAAATAAAGTTGCCGGGAGTGATCTCATTCCGGAAGGACTTGCCGATCTGACCGATGCCAAACGGGAGCTTTTTGCGCGTGGTGCGCTGTACGTTTGCAAAGTTGACAAAGATGCCCTGCGCCGTTTCGGGACGGAGGTATACCGTATTCTTCGCATCCTCGGTGACGCCCTGGAACGTTTTGAACATCAGATTAAATTGACGGATGTCCGTAAAATTATGCTTGCCGCAGGTGGGGCAGGGAATCTGATGCTCTTCAATGAACTGCTTCATCTCGGCTTGGGTGAACGCATCGATCGGCTTTTCAAGCGCAACGCCGTTCTCTGCGGTCCAGTCCTCGATCAGCTTGTCCGCGCGAAAACGCTCCTTACACTCGCGGCAGTCCATCAGCGGATCTGCAAAGCCGCCGAGGTGACCGGATGCCTTCCACGTTTCCGAATTCATCAGAATTGCAGCATCGAGGCCGACATTATATGGACTCTCCTGCACGAATTTCTTCCACCAAGCCTTTTTCACGTTGTTTTTCAACTCGACGCCAAGCGGGCCGTAGTCCCATGTATTGCTCAGTCCGCCGTAAATCTCGCTGCCGGCAAAGATGAAACCGCGGTTTTTGCACAAATTGACAATCTTATCCATCGAAAAGTCATTAGCCATGTTATGATCCTCCAATTGAATTGCATTTATTATCTTTCGAATCGACCTCTTTGTCAAGCGTCTTTTCGGCTTTTCCGTCGGAAGGCCATGTAAGAAAAACGAAAACTGATTCCCGAATACTTCTGTTAATCGTTTGTTTTCTTGCGCATCCGATTCACCAAGTTTATAATAAAAACAGGATCGAGGTGAGCGAATGATGCAGATCGTTATTTTGGATGGATACAGCGTCAATCCCGGAGATTTGGATTGGGCCCCGTTGAAAAAACTTGGAACGGTTTCCGTTTATGACCGGACGCATCCGTCAATGGTCATACAGCGCCTGCGCGGCGCGGAAGCCGTCTTTACAAACAAGGTGCGAATGACGAAAGAGGTTTTGCAGAGCGCAAGGCAGCTGAAATTTATCGGAGAATTGGCTACCGGCTATGACAATATCGACGTCGCGGCGGCAAGGGAACGCGGGATCACGGTCTGCAACGTTCCCGCCTACAGCACGGAAGCGGTCGCGCAGCTGACGATTGCGCTTTTGCTCGATGTTACGCAGCGTGCCGCGCACCTGGATCGTCTCGTTCACAAAGGACAGTGGAGCGCATCTCCGGATTTCTGTTTTTGGGACAGAGCACCTATCCTGCTTGACGGAAAGACGTTTGGAATCATCGGGATAGGACGGATCGGCAAGCGTGTCGCAACCATTGCCAAAGCGCTCGGGATGCGCGTGATCGGCTGCAGCCGGAAGCCGAAGCTCGATTTTTGCGGAGAGCAGAAGACCTTTGAAGAAGTCGTCCGTGAATCCGATGTGCTTTCGCTGCACTGTCCGGCGACTGCCGATACGATCGGAATGATCAACCGTGATCTGATCCATACCATGAAAGATGGGGCGATTCTGATCAACACGGCAAGAGGGAGTCTTATCAACGAATCGGACGTTGCCGAAGCGCTGCAAATCGGAAAGCTTTCGGCATGTGCCGTCGATGTCGTATCGACCGAGCCGATCTCGCGGGCGAATCCGCTGCTCTCGGCGCCGAACTGCCTGATTACGCCGCATTATGCATGGACGCCCGTTCCGATGCGGCAAAAGCTGATCGACATCTCCGCCGCAAACCTTGCCGCTTTTTTGAATGGGTGCCCGATCAATGTGGTTTCCTGATTGACTTTTCTTTTCGGCGTCGTTTTTCGACGCTTTTTTATTTGTTTTCATAAATGCCATGATGTTTTATCATTTGGCACTTGCCCAACGGACTAAAGAAGGGTATCAAAAACTGAAATATAGTCGGGGTTGTACGCA
>JAUMVL010000284.1 GCA_030530185.1 Clostridia bacterium
GGAGTACTCTGCCCCTTTTGTGCAAACCACAGTACGGGGGCATGCGGGCTTCCATGGAAAGCCCGGACTACGGGGTGAATACAACAAAGGAGACAATATGACCTTTCGACAGCTGAAATGCGGGATTTGCGTCGCGCTCGATCCAATGCCGCATTTGCATTCGATTTCGCTCGGCGTGTGGGTCAACGCGGGATCCATCTTTGAAGATGCGAAAACCTCGGGCATTTCCCACTTCATTGAGCACATGGTATTCAAGGGAACGAAGCATCGCAGCGCGGTCGATATCGCCATGGAAATGGATGCGATCGGCGCCAACCTTAATGCATTCACCGCTAAGGAGTGCACCTGCTTCCACGTCAAAGCGCTCGACGAAGATATGCCGTTGTGCGTGGACATCCTTGCCGACCTTGTGCTGCACAGTACGCTCGATCCCGAGGAGCTTGCACGGGAAAAAGGCGTTGTGCTGGAGGAGATCGCGATGACCGAGGATAGCCCGGAGGATCTCGTATTTGACAAGGCTTCCGAAGCATTCTATTCGGGCACGCCGCTTCAGCGGGAAATTCTCGGCAGTGAAGAGACCGTTTCACAGCTGTATGCCGAAGATTTGCGCGCCTATCTTCGCGAGCACTATACCGCCGAAAACATGGTTATTGCCGCTGCCGGCAGCTTTGACGAGGAACAACTGCTCTCGGAACTGGAAGCCAAATTCGTTTCGGTTCCGCACGGAGAGCGACATGCGGTGCCCACCTATCGCACGGAACCCGGTTTGTCGGTGACGTTCACGGAAAAGGATGTTGAGCAGGTCAATACGGTGCTCGTGTTCCCGGGCGCACCGTTGCGCTCCAAGGAATCGTTCGCGCTGTCCGTGCTCTCAAACATCTTAGGCGGCAGCATGAGTTCGCGCCTGTTCCAGCATATTCGGGAGGAGCGGGGACTCTGCTATTCGGTCTATTCCTATCCGATGGCGTATCGGAACATCGGCGCACTATGCCTGTATGTCGGCAGCACCGAGAAGCAGGCGGGCGAAGCGCTGCGCCTGATGCTGAAGGAATTGGACGATTTATTGGACAACGGAATCACCGAAGAGGAGTTTCTTCGCTGTAAGCAGCAGCTCAAGGGCAGCTATGTGCTCGGGATGGAATCTGCATCGGCACACATGAATGCAATCGGAAAATCTGCCCTCCTGATGCAGGAAGAATATGATTTGGAGACTACCCTAAACCGCATCGAGTGTGTTACAATAGAAGATGTCAAGCGGATGATTCCGATGACCTTCACGGCGGGGAAGATGACGCTGGCGTCGGTCGGGCGGCTCGGCAGCCTGCAGGATACCCTTCGGAAGCAGGTTGAAACATGGTGGAGCAAACGGACGCGATAGCGTCGGTATGAGGCGGGCAAATGGAACGTAGCGTAAAACTGGGCAAACGGTTTTATCTGATTTCAGCCATCGCGGCAGCGGTTCTGGTCGGAATCGTTGTCGGGGTTGTGATTCTGCTGCAAAATATGACCGGACATGTACGTCGCATGGCGATCAAGTCGCTCTATTCCGAGATAGAATCAAAGGCGGTTATCATTCGAGTCGAGCAATCGATCACGGAATCGGCGAGCGATGCGAAGATCATCTGTGAAAGCGGGGTCTATGTGCAGGAGGGCGACGACATCGCCGTCCTGTATCCGTACGGCTATGAATCGGCGCTGAGCACGATCTGTGCGAAGGAATCCGAACTGTATTCCAAACTGGAGCTGCAACTCAAAACGCTGAACGGCGGCGAGCTTCCCGCGACGGTCAAAAGCGTGACCGAGGAGATCAATTATATCGGCGGGCGGATGCGCGCGGCGTCCAACGGAGAGTCCGACGCCTCCTATACCGAACTGGAATCCCAGCTGCTGGACCTTTTGGTCGAACGCCGGAATCTGATGGTTTCTATGCTGTCGGACGCATCGACGCTTGCTTCGGAGATCGGCGATCTCGAAGCACAGTACAAGGCATTTGAGACGAACATGGCCCGTACGATCAAGAGCGGATACAACGGCTATGTCAGCTTTTATACCGATTCGAACGAGGAACCGCTTAAAGACGTCAATCAGCTGACCGTATCGCAGGTTCGACGCGTGATGGC
>JAUMVL010000035.1 GCA_030530185.1 Clostridia bacterium
ACGGACAGACCCTGCTGCTCCATCCGATGCAGGGATCCCCCGAATCGACGCTGCTTTTATGCAAAAGTGTCCGCAAGATGGAGACAAATAACTTGATTTGGGTGTCTCTCGCGGAAAATCGAGCGGTTTTCTGTCTGAAAAGCGGAATTTAGTTCAAACCTTTGCATAATTCTTACACAAAAGCGAAAGCGTCTATGGTATAATCTTTATACCATTTTTTCCGGGGGGAGACGCGTGATGAGACAGGTAGACGGCATCTTTTTCGACCTTGGCGGTACCATGCGCCTTGAAGTGAAGGATGCGGTATATCAGGATGCCGCAAAGCGGGAATTGCATGAACGAATTCAGCCGGACATGGACGTGGAAACGTTCTATAATCTGATTACGACGCGGTTCGCTATTTACAAATCGTGGGCTGTGAATACGCGTCGGGAAGTCGGCGATGAACTGCTCTGGGGACTGTTTTTGCAGCCCGAGCTGGATCACGAATGGATCAAGGCGCATTGCCATGAGCTGACCTTGATTTTTCGTCGGACGAAGGGTCGCAGAGAGACCGTCCCGTACGGGGTTGAGGTGGTTAAAACGCTCAAAGAGCGTGGCTATCGGCTCGGCATCATCAGCAACTTAATCGGCGAAGACTATGAAGTCAACCGCTGGATCCGGGATGAGCACCTGGAGGGCGTGTTTGAAACACAGATGCTGTCCTCGGTATGCGGCCTTCGCAAGCCCGGCGACGCGATCTATCGTCTTGCGTGCGACGATATGGGCATTGAGCCGCGGCGCTGTGCTTCGATCGGCGACAATCTCGACAACGATATCCCGGGCGCCTGGAAAGCCGGTATCGGTATCAACGTCCTGTATCACTCGCCGGAGCGCAAGCATATCATTCCGATCACGGACGCCAACCGTCCCGATTACGAAATTCGCGATTTCCGCGAACTACTGAACATTTTTGCATAAAGCATTGAGAGGGAAGCCGCTGCATCGCATCGGCTTCTCTCTTGACAAACGGCCTGACATGCTCTATACTTCCGGTAGACGCAGGGGCGCGGCCGATGGCCGCTGAGAAGCACCCTTTGAACCTGTTGGGTCATGCCATCGTAGGAAGCGTAAAACTATCCATGATATGCCGCCCGACGGGGCGGCATTTTATGATTTGGAGGAAAAGTAAATGAAAAAAACATCTACACGAATGTTGGCAGAGGGAGGACTTACTGTAGCACTCGCCCTTGCGCTGAGCTATTTGAAGATCCCTGTTGCGGCGCTTGGAGGATCAATCGATTTTGTTATGGTCCCGTTGATCGTCTTTGCCTATCGGTGGGGCGTATGGCAGGGGTTGCTTGCAGGTCTTGCCTTTGGAACTCTTAAATTTTTCCTTGCGGGCGGAAGCGCGGTCAACTGGCAGAGCATGCTTTTAGACTATTCGGTTGCATATGCTTTCGTTGGGTTCGCCGGTTTGATTCGTAAGAAGAAGGGGCTGCTCCCTGTATCCGCACTGATCGGCTGCGTTGCACGGTTCATCATTCATTTTATCAGCGGAGTTACCATTTATGCTGAATATGCAGAACCGGCAGCCGATTTCTTCGGGTTATCCATTGCAACGCCGGGAGCAATCTTATTCTCCATTGTTTATAACGGGGCATATATGCTTCCGAACACGGTCATTGCCATTATCGTATGCGCGATTCTGATCAAGCCTGTGGAGATGCTTGACCGGGTCTGATTGTTTGCAAAAAGCGACATTATCGGCCCAAGAAGGTCAAAACAACAGAAGAACGGGTATATTGAGTAAAAAGGTATGGATTATTCAGAAATCACTAACCAGATGAAGCGGGCGTTCGATATTCTGTATCAGACAGCAAAGCCGCAGCGGGGAGAACTTCTGATTCTCGGCTGTTCGACGAGCGAAATCATGGGCAGCATGATCGGTACCAATTCAACCGAGGAGGCGGCAAAGGCCGTGCTCGACGCCCTCCTGCCGCTGTGTCAAGCGGCGGGTGTACGCGTTGCCGTGCAGGGCTGCGAGCACATCAACCGTGCGCTGTGCACGGATCGTGAGACGATGCAGCTTTTGGGGCTGCAGCAGGTTTGGGTCGAGCCGTGGCTGCATGCGGGCGGCGCCTGTGTGACCGAGGCCAAGCGCCGGATCCCGGACGCTGTGATGGTCGAAGATGTGCATGCGATGGCGCGGCTTGGAATCGACATCGGCGATACGCTGATCGGCATGCATTTGCGGCCGGTCGTTGTTCCGGTGCACACGACGCTGCATCGGATCGGCGAGGCGAACCTTGTTTTGGCATATGCGCGTCCGAAGTATGTCGGCGGTCCTCGCGCACATTACGCATAAAAAGCCGTAAAATGAACAAAATTTCAAAAATAATTGGAAAAATAACGAAAAAGATACAAGAAACCGTTTGCGTTTTGGACGCATATCTTGTATAATGGCGATAGTGTCCGGAATCGGGTCTGTGGTTGCAAGTCGATGCCAGTCGCAGGCAAAACGATCCACATAAGCGGAAAAAGTTCCGTGAGCATGGTGCGGCTTAGAGGTAAGTCCAACCGGCGGCATGGCCGCCGAGAGGGGCAGTAGTGGGGAGCGCGACAGCTTATGAGCGAACCCTCCTGTTGGCGAGTGTGGGGGCAAAGACCAGGTCAGCCGATGACGGAGACAAAAGATTCATTTTGCGAAGGGAAGAAAGATTCAAAATGTTTGAAGACAGAGTGTTGGTCTGCAAGGATTGCGGCAAGGAGTTCGTGTTTACCGCAGGAGAGCAGGAATTCTATGCACAGAACGATTTCAAAAATGATCCGGCTCGCTGCCCCGCATGCCGCAAGGCCCGCAAGCAGCAGAGAAGCGAACGCCTGAACGGGCCGCGTGAAATGTTTGACGCCGTCTGTGCCGCATGCGGCAAGCCCACCAAGGTTCCGTTCGAGCCGAAAAACGACAAGCCGGTTTATTGCTCCGAGTGCTTTGCAAAGCGCCGCGGCAGATAAGATGCAAAAACCCGAAAACAGCCAGCAAGCGCCGGCTGTTTTTTTGTTTATGCCTTTACCCTGCTTCTTTGTATTCCCTGCCGCAGCAGCAAAAGGCCGGCTCCCGACAGGATGCAGCCGAACAGCATCGTTTGCGGTACGCCGACCCATGCGATGCAATAGCCGCCGAAAAGCTGACCGAGGATGCAGCTGATCGTGATCGATTCCGTCAAAAGCATTTGGCCCTTGACCTTGTCCGTACTGTCCATCCGGTCATTCACAAAGAAGGAAGAGGCCGGAATGAACAGCGCATAGCCGCACAGCTGCAAGCTCTGGGACAGATACACCGCCCAGATGCCCGCATGGAAGTACAGCGGCAGCAGCATCAGAAGATGCTTCACCAAAAACGCAACGAACGAAAAAATCAGCATCCTTTCGAGCCGAAACCGCTTTTGCAGCAGCGAAAAGCCGCACATGGCGGGAATTTCCAGAATTGCAGCGAGCGAAATTGCCGCGCTCATTTCGTGCGTGCCCTTTCCGATGTGCGTGACAATGCTCAGCATATACGCATTGATGAAATTGTGCGCGGCAAACGTCAGCACGGTGCCAAGCAAAAAGAAAACCAAATACGGATGCTTTTTCAGCAGCGCGGCGGTGCCGGTGGGCTTTTCACTGACCCGCACGGGCTGTTTTTTAGGCGCAAAAACGAGCGCCATGAGGAACATGCCGGCATTTGCAAGAAGGTAGGTCCACAGCAGCAGCGAACCGTTCCGCTCGGCAAAAAATCCCATAAAATAGCAATATCCCGCAAACACCGCCGAAGCGATCCCTCGCGCGAGCGAATAGTCGATCGGATCGCCGCGATCCACATAGTAGAAGCAAGCCGACGGAATTCAGCATCGGCTGAACGGTCAACGTGACCGTCGACAGCGCGCAAAACAGAACTGCAATGACGGGCAGCGCGTTCTGCCAAAGCAACAGCAGCAGAGCAAGCAGGATCGAAAGCGCGGCCCCGGCGCAGATTTCGGCGCGAAGCGAAGGTCCGTTCGGACGGTCGGCCAGGTCCGCAAACAGCGGCTGCATCAAAAGCGCAATGCCGTTGGCGGTTGCCATAACAAATCCGACATGCTGCACGGAAAAGCCGAACGCGGTCAAAAAACGTTCCGCATATGCGTAAACGAGACACGATGTGATCCAATAAAAGCCTTGCAGAAGGGCGAATTTTGCAGTATAACGACTCATGGCGAGATTGTACCGCCGCACGCTCAAAAAAGCAATCCTTTTTTGGTATGGACGCCGATCTTTTTGTTCATACTATGCGCGAGGTGATACAACGATGGAAAAGAAGGAAAACACTCTGATTCTGTTTCTCCGCAACAACGGGTTTTATCTGGTGTTGGTACTGTGTCTGCTCGCGATCGGTTCCGGAATCGTGCTGCTGACCGTACCGAACGAAAAGGAGCAAAAGACGATCGAGGCCGTTCCGACCGAGGCCGCGGCGCCGGTCGGACAGTCGAACGATCAACGTCTCGGCGACATCAAGATCGTTCCGGATCGGACAAAGCCGACGGCCACGCCGTATTATCCGCCGCTGAACACGGCGGTCCCGACGGTTGTTCCGACGGTGGAGCCGACGCCCGCCCCCACGGCCAAGCCTGCTTCGACCGTGCAGAAGGCGTCCGCACCGGTCTCCGGTGAGATCATCTTCGGCTTTGCGGTCGACAAGCTGATCTATTCGGTTACGCTCGATCAATGGATGACGCACCCCGCCGTCGATATCGCGGCGCAGGAGGGTACGACGGTGAAGGCCGTGCTATCCGGCACCGTATCCAAGGTGACGGAGGACGATGCGCTCGGGTTCCTTGTGCGAATCAAGCACAGCAACGGGCGTGAGACGACCTATGCAAACCTCGGCTCCGACGTGCGCGTACACGAAGGCGACAAGGTCAACGCGGGCGATGTGATCGGTACGGTCGGCACATCCGCAATCTCGGAATGCTCGCTTGCCCCGCATCTGCACTTTGCCTATACCATCGACGGCAAGGCCGTGGACCCGGCAAAGTACGTCCGGCTCGGCTGATCCGGCAATCATACGGTTTCATAGCAACGAAAAGGCCCCAATCGGAGGGGTTCTGTCAAGAGGGATTTTCAAAAGTACAGTCGATTTCGGTCGTCTGTACTTTTTTTCATTGTATCTTATTGGTAATCATGATAGAATCAATACGACAAATCGGGATTTGTGAAGGAGAAAAATGCTACGTTTATGTTCTAAAGAAGAATTTGATCAATATGTCGATTTTGCCTATGATCTGGCTTTAGATGTGACGAAGTCCGGATATCCGACATATTGTGACGGCGTTAAAACAAAAGAGATGTTTATCGAACGCTCGCTGAAAGCATTTGACCGGGAGACTGAACAGATGCTGCTGTTTGAGCTTGAGGGCGAAGTACAAGGGTTGATTCATTATTATTGGATCCCGGATGACCTTTATCTCGGTACATGTCTTTTTCTGGTCAACAAAGAAACCGAACAAGCTCTCTCAGAGTTTTTGACTTTTGCAAGAGAAAGATTTCCGGGATATGACTTGTTTTTGGGCTTTCCCGCTGATAATCATGCAGCTGTAAGTTTTCTTGCCGGACAGGGTTTTGAATGCATTGAGGACGATTATAACAATACTTCGCTTCTTGATCATTTGGAGCGTTTTCCGGAAAACGAAAACATCGTGCGTATCCAAAAAGATAACTACAAGCTCTTCGAAATGCTTCACAGTCAGACCGATGATGATATGTACTGGAATTGCAAGAGAATCTATGACGATCTGGATAACTGGGTCGTTTTCATAAAGGAGAAAGATGGAAAACCACAAGGCGCCATCTATTACGTGGACGCCGCTAACGGATGGTTTGAAATATTCGGGATTGACATTGATCAAGGTATCTATGATGCGAAAGTGTTTAAGGAATTACTGCAGGCGGCGTTGTCTGATGCCAAGCGTCGAAAGGGCAACGTGATGACATTCTTTTGCGATGAGGAATATGAAAAAGTTGCGAAGGAGTGTGGACTTGAATGCATCGGAAATTATCTCTGTTACAAGACCCATTTGAACTGACAACTTCCAGTTTGTCAGAATGAAACGGATTTGAACCTTCCGGGAAACAGTTTCTTTTCGGAAGGATTCTGTTTGACTGAAGCGCACGTATCACCTCCGCATGGCGGTGTATAAGTGCGCTCTTACGGAAAAAAGAGGCTTCCCCTTGAGGGGAAGCTGGCAACGAAGTTGACTGATGAGGTGTTCAGGGAAGCGAGCGCAATGCGTTCGTCCGATCCGTAAGAGCTGATGCTTTTAGATATCCACCTCATCCGACTTCGCTCACGCTACGGCACCTTCCCCTCAAGGGGAAGGCTTTTGCGACAGCAAAAGACGGAGGGATTATCGTATTCCATCCGCCGGATTATACTATTTGAAAACCGCCCTTTGGGGAACTCCTCTTCCGGGGCCTTCTTTTGCTTTTGGGTTAAATCGGATAGATCGCAGAATACTTTTCGATCAGGTAGTTCGTGAAAAACTTCGGATCGAACGGCGCTTCAAACGCACGCTCCATCAGCTCCTTCGGATCGATGCGGCGACCGTACCGATAGATGCGGGTCGTGAGCCAGTCAATGATCGGCTGCAGTTCGCCCTTTCCGACCAGCGTCCATACGTCGAGGTCCTGCTCCATGCGCTTAAGAAGCTGTGCGCCGTAGGCGCTGCCGACCGCGTAGGACGGAAAATAGCCAAACAGGCCGCTCGACCAATGCGAATCCTGCAATACGCCCTGCCGGTCGTTCGGAACGTCGATGCCGAGGTATTCTCGATAGAGCGCATTCCATGCCGCAGGCAGGTCCTTTGCCGCGAGCGTGCCGGAAAAGAGCCGCTTTTCGAGCTCATAACGCACCATAACGTGCAGCGCATAGGTCAGTTCGTCGGCCTCGGTGCGGATCAGCGACGGTTCGGCCTTGTTGACGGCAAGATAGAAGTCGTGTGCGGTCACGTCCGAGAGCTGCTCGGGGAACAGTTCCTTCAGCTTCGGGAACAGAAACGCGATGAACGGTTCGCTTCTTCCAATGATGTTTTCAAAGAAACGCGACTGCGATTCATGAACGCTCATGCTGACGCCGCTGCCGAGCGGGGAGCGCGCGATCTCGTCGGCGATGTTCAGTTCATAGGTCGCATGGCCGGATTCGTGGATCACGCTGTACATCGAATAGTGCACGGCATTTTCGTGATAATGCGTCGTGATGCGCACATCCTCTTTGGTGAACTCGGTCGTGAACGGGTGCTCGACCTCGCCGCAGACCGTATGCTCGGGCGGCATGCACATGACGCGCATGAGATACGCGGTCAGTTTTTCCTGATCGGCCTTGGGATAGAAGCGGTAAAGAAAGTCCGTTCGCGGTTCGTACCCGCAGGTTTGCACGCGCTTCAAAAGCGGCACGACCTGTTCGCGCACGGCAGCAAAAAACGCATCGAGCGTTTCGGTCGTCAATCCCTTTTCATAGCTGTCGAGGAGCGTATTGTACACCGGCTGATTCGGCTTATAGTAGAGCGCAAAGCGGCGCGTATAATCAATCAGCTTCTCGAGGTGCGGCAAAAACGCGGCAAAATCATCGTTCCCCTTGGCTGCATGCCAGGCATGCGAGGCGGCGGTCTGCTCGATCTGGTATGCGACATATTCTTCGACCGGAATGCAGGCAATCTGCTCGCGCTCCTCGTTCATGCGCTTGGCCTCGCACAGCGTGATCGGATCGACCTTGTCGGGATTTTGCAGAATCGCGTTCATGTCGGTGACGAACGCTTCGTCGGTCTGCAAGCGATAGGTGACCTCGGACAGCGCGCCGAGCGTATCCCCGACCAGCGCCGCCGCACCCTTTGGCATGACAGTCTCCATATCGTAGTTCATAATGCCCATCGCGTGCGAATAGACGCGAAGCTTTTCGAGCTGTGCCTTGAAGCGTTTGACGGTAGATTCCATGTCGCGATTCCCCTTTTTTGCTGTTGTATGAATATATTGTAACCGAATCGTAAAGCCCTGTCAAACCCTTTGACACGCGCCTTGTTTGGTGCTATTCTGTAAATGTATTGTTTTACCGTTTTGGGAGGAACCTATGAAAATCGTCATCGTCGGATGCGGCAAGGTCGGGACGACGCTTGCGGTGAAGCTTCAGGAGGAGGGTCACGAGATCACGGTGATCGATCACAAGGAAAAGGTGATCGAGCAGATTTCCAATACCGTCGACGTGATCGGTTATGTCGGCAACGGCGCGGTGTATTCCGTTCTGGAGGAAGCCGGCGCTCGAAATGCGGACCTGCTGCTTGCCGTTACCGATACCGATGAGATCAACCTTTTGACCTGCCTGGTCGCAAACACGCTCGGTGTCAAACGGACGATCGCGCGTGTGCGCAACCCCGAATATGCCGAGAATGCGGCGCTGTTCCACGATTCGTTCGGCGTTGCGATGACGATCAACCCCGAGCGGCAGCTTGCGGGTGAAATCGCGCGGATTCTGCGCTTTCCGAGTGCGACGCGCGTGGAGCTGTTTGCGCGCGGCCGTGCGGAGCTCGTTTCGTGCCATCTGCCCGCCGGCAACCCGGCCGTCGGGCTGAAGCTGTTTGAACTGCCGCAGAAGCTCGGATTGAAAGTACTGGTCTGCGCCGTTCAGCGCGGCGAAGAGGTGATTATCCCGACCGGTAACTTTGCGCTCGCTGCCGAGGATGAATTGTACATGACCGGCGCCCCGCGTGAAGTGGAAAAGGCGTTTCGAAAGCTTGGCATGCTTGCCAACCCGATCAAAAACGTCCTGATCACCGGCGGCGGCAAGGTGACCTATTACCTTGCCCAGGCGCTTGCAGACCGGTTCCGCGTCAAAATCATTGAGCGCGACCGCAAGCGCGCCGAGGAACTGGCCGAGGCGCTGCCGAATGCCGTCGTGCTGCTCGGCGATGCGGCGGATCATGAGCTGCTGACTGAGGAGGGCTTAAAGGATGCCGACGCATTCGTCGCCATGACCGGCATCGACGAGGGAAACATTCTCTCCGCCATGTATGCCAAGCAGCTGAACGTCGGCAAAGTGATCTGCAAGGTCAATACCGACCACCTCAAAACGCTGACCCGCAGCGCAGGCATCGACTCGATCGTTTCCTCGAAAACCGTTACCGCGAACACGATCGTGCGCGTTGTGCGCGCCTATGCCGCAGGGGAAGGCGAAGGCAACGTGCGCGCGCTGTACCGCATTGCGGACGATCGTGCCGAGATGCTCGAATTCGCCGCGACCGCGGATATGACGCGGCTGATCGGTATTCCGCTGAAGGACCTGAAGCTCAAGCGGAATATCCTGATTGCCTGCATCGTTCGCAAGAGCCGTGCAATCATTCCGGGCGGCGCCGACGTGATCGAGCCGAACGACCGCGTGCTTGTCGTAACCTCCGGCCAGCGGCTGACCGAGCTCGTCGGAATTCTGGAGGGCTGATATGAACCGGAAGATGATCGCCTTTACGATCGGGCGTATCCTGCTTGCCGAGGCGGCGCTGATGCTTCCCTCGGTGGTCGTCGGTCTGCTCTATCGCGAGCCCGAAACGTGGGTATTTCTGCCCGCGATCGGTCTGCTGCTGGTTGCCGGCGGCGTGATCGGCATGCGAAAGCCCCAAAATACCATGATCTTCGCGCGCGACGGATATTTCATCGTCGCCGCATCGTGGATTCTGCTCTCGATTTTCGGCGCGCTGCCGTTTTACTTCTCCGGCAGATTTTCGACGTTCTGGGATTGCTTCTTTGAAATTGCCTCCGGTTTTTCGACGACCGGCGCTTCGATCCTGACCAACATCGATCCGCTGCCGCGGTGCATCCTTTTTTGGCGCAGCTTCAGTCATTGGGTTGGCGGTATGGGCGTGCTGGTATTTGTGCTTGCCATCATGCCGCTCAGTGAGGAACGCTCGCTGCACCTGATGCGCGCCGAGGTTCCCGGTCCCGTCGTCGGCAAGCTCGTACCGCGCATTGCCGATACCGCAAAGATCCTTTACGGCGTGTATACCGGCCTTACTGCGGCGCTCGTTCTGCTGCTGATGCTTGGCGGGATGCCGCTGTATGACGCGCTCTGCTATGCGTTCGGTACCGCGGGCACCGGCGGCTTTGGCATTACCAACGCGGGCGTCAGCCTCTACAACAGCGCATACATCGAAACGGTTATCGCCGTGTTTATGGTTCTATTCGGAATCAACTTCAACCTCTACTATTTTATCCTGATCGGCAAGGTGCGGGACGCGTTCCGGTCGGAAGAGCTGCATGTTTATCTCGGCGTCGTCGCCGCGGCGGTGCTTGCGATCACCCTGAATACCTATCATCTGTATCAGGGCGCATGGGAGACGCTTCGCTATTCGTTCTTCCAGGTTGCAACGATCATTTCCACGACCGGCTTTGCAACCGCCGACTTTGCGAACGATTGGCCCGCCTTCTCACAGATGATCCTTGTTCTGCTGATGTTTACCGGCGCGTGCGCAGGATCGACCGGCGGCGGATTGAAGATGAGCCGCATCATTCTGCTCTTCAAGACAAGCCACCAGGAGGTGCACCGTCTGATCCATCCGCGCGCCATTCAGGTCGTGCGGCTCGAAAACAAACCCGTCGATCATGCGCTGATCCGTACAACGCTGAGCTTTTTCGTCCTGTATATCGCGATCCTGACGGGGTCCACGCTGCTGCTGTCGCTCGATGAACCGGATCTTGTGACCAACTTTACGGCGTCGCTGGCCTGTCTCAGCAACATCGGCCCGGGGCTCGGCAAGATCGGCCCGACCGGGAATTACGCCTTCTATTCCTCGCCGTCCAAGGTGCTGCTGTCCTTTGCGATGCTGGCCGGCCGGTTGGAGCTGTTCCCGATCTTCGTTCTGTTCAACATCCATACCTATAAAACAAAAAGTGCATCCTAACAGATGCACCTAAACGGTCAAAATGCGGTCTGACCATTTATGCCGAACCAGGCTCCATAGCAGAGCCTGTTTTCTATCGTTCCCGCTGATAGGCGATGCGCGGATCGCCGTTCAAAAGCCAAATCGTTCCGCAGCGGACAAATCCCTCCTTTTGGAGCAGATGCTGCATGATTCGATTGTTTTCATGGGTGTCGATGCGAAGATTGGAGATGCGCGTGTCGCAGTAGGCAAGGCATTCGTGCAGCACGCCCTTTTGCATTCCGTTGCTTGCCACCCGGTGCAGGGTTGCATACGGGCGATCGCTTTGCCATGCGCCGTCGATGACGGAATACGTCGGATCCGCACCGAAGAGCAGCGCAAATGCGCCGCAGATCCTCCCCTCCCGTTCCACCACATAGCCGTTGCCGTTTTGAATGTCGGCCGCAATCTGCTCGGGCTCGGGCTTGGAATCGCCCCACTGGGTCGGGTTGCCGCTTTGCTGCATGATCGTTCGCGCTGCGGCATAGACCTGAAGCAGCTCCGGATAATCGGCTAAAACTGCGCGGCGAATCATACGGGCTCCGTCCGCACGGGCAGGAGCTCCTTTCGGAGCAGCAGGATCTTGTCCGTCCGCGCAACCTCGCAAAAGCCTGCCGAACGGAACAGCTCGATCGCGGGGTTGTCGATCGCAATGTCGTCATAGAGAACTGCGATTCCGCGCGATTTTGCTGCCGTGCACAGCAGCTCCAGTCCTTCGCGCCCGTATCCGTGGCCGCGATAGGCATCGAGTACGATCACATTGACCATGTATCCGCCCCATTGCGGATCATAATGGAACGCGACTTCGCCGACAAACTCCCCTTTTTCATTCTTCAGATACCGATAGAAATGCTTTTGCGGATGGTTTGCCACCCACTGCTCGTACCACGCCGCCCATTCCGACTCGGGAAACTCGATCGTGCCGCCCCATGCGGCATTGTAAGACATGGTCTCGGGATCGGCAAGCAGCCGCTGCCGGAAGCCGAGCTCCTCGATCGACGGCATATACAGAGTGGTCATATCGGTCGGATTCCTTTCGTGTTCGTTCGGCTCCCGCCAAGGTTTTTTTTCATTATATCATTTCGGATGTGGCCGGTCAAGGAACGGAACTTGTCCGATTCCGTCCGATTCACGCATGTTCTCTCGGGCGGAGTGCGCCGATCGGGGTTTTATTGCACCACGAGCTCCACGCGCTTCTTTTTCCGTTTGGGCAGCGGAAGATTGCGAAGCACCCGCCACCACAGCAGGGTTAAAACGCCAAGCCCCACAACCGCATACAGCACGATGCGCCATGTTTTCCAATCGTCCCAGACAAGGCCGAGTACAGCGTTGGCGACCGTAAGCAGCAGGGCTCCGCCGATCAGCCACGGAAGGGTCCGTTTGTTGAATACCTGTTTTAGCGGCACGTTCGGAAACAGCAGCTTCCAGACGAGCAGAAACAGCCCGATCAGGAGACCCGCTTCCAGCAGCGCATGCAAAACCGCCTGTCCGATCGGCGACTGAACCAGGCCCGTCAAAAGAACCGTCAGCACTTCACCGATGCCCCAAAGCGGCAGCAAGATCAATGCGCGCACCGGCAGCGGCAGCGACTGCATCCAAAGGCATGTCCGCTCCTGCCACGTAAACGGTTCGTATTGATCGGTTTCAACGATATAGCTCCGATGCGGGAGCTGATCGACCGTCGCAACGTGCGACGCATCGGACGCGTTCGACGCCTCCGGTTTCAGGAGCTGCGCCGGGTCGCTCACCGCATTGCTCACAAGCAGGCTTGCCGCCGTTACGGTTGCCGCCGTCCCGGCTGCAACGCGCCGTTTGAGTTTTTTGCCCCCGTTTTCCATGATGCTCTCCGAATTAATACAGTTCCCTGTGATGCTCCAGTCCGTCCTCGGCTGTCAGCGGGCGAATCACGCGGCACGGATTTCCCGCCGCCAGCACGCCCGCCGGGATATCGCGCGTAACGATGCTGCCCGCACCGATCACGCTGCCTGCTCC
>JAUMVL010000285.1:0-632 GCA_030530185.1 Clostridia bacterium
GAGCAGCGTCTCCTTGCGGTTTCCGTCAAAACGAAGCGGCTCGGTCAGTTCAAGGTTTCGCCGCGTAGCAACGTCGAGCTGCATATAGCCCGTTCGGGTCAGAAACCGAATCGAATGGATGTGCGACAGAGAGTTTTTTTGCGTTTCCTCGAGATATTGCAGCAGCGCGCCGGATGCTCCGATGGCAAGATTTTTCCCGTCAAGGCCAAATCCCATAAGCGACGAAACACGAAAGTGTTTCTTGATTTTTTCGGCACACTGCCCTGCATGGAAACGAACCTCTGGCATCTTTTCCAGATAGAAGGCACTCTGAATTCGCTTGGTCAAAAACGCATTTTCATATAATGCTTCATTCGCGATGATTTCCGTCGGATTCAAACGATTCAATTCATCGAACAGATCGGTTCCTGCGTCAGTTCCGTAGATTTCACACGCGGTGAATGAACCGACCGAGATATCCGCATAAGCGAACCCGATTCCGTTCGGAGCATAGTTGACCGACACAATATAATTGTTCTTACCCGCATCGAGAATCTTTTCCTCAATGACGGTGCCCGGCGTGATTACACGGACCACGCTGCGCTCCACAAGACCTTTTGCAAGCGCCGGATCCTCCATCTGTTCGCAGATTG
>JAUMVL010000285.1:642-2111 GCA_030530185.1 Clostridia bacterium
CCTTGTGACCGGCATGGATCATCTTGTTGATATACGTATCGACCGAATGGTATGGCACGCCGCACATCGGGGCTCGATCGTCAAGACCGCAATCACGGCCGGTCAGGGTCAGTTCCAGAATTTTGGAGCCTTCGATAGCGTCGTCAAAGAACATTTCATAAAAATCGCCGAGCCGATAGAACAGGAAGCAGTCGGGATATTGCTGCTTGACCTGCATATAATGCTGCATCATGGGCGAAAGCTTCTGTTTCATGACTCTTCCTCGTATTCTCTGCGATTGCTGCATTTACTTTGGCACGCGGCACAGGAACAGCCGCAACCATGTGGGAAGCGTTCCTCCATCGATTTTTGGACGGTATCCTTTGCCCTTGCATATGCGGCATAGAGCGGATTGTTCTGAATCATCATGGAAAGATACTCCGCATCGTTCGTCAGTCGGATCGCTTCAGCGGCATCATAATCCGGATTTTGCAGAAGTTCGTTCAGCTGCTCGGCGGCAGACTCATATTCCGAAATCATTGCCATTAAGGATTCATCCGATTTGACCGCTTGCAATAGGTCGAGATATGTTTTCAATTCACCCATGAATTTGCTCTCCGATCAACGAATTTTTGCTCGTTTTCAACACGCGAACAGGGACATAATGATTCAAAAGATCCTTGGAACCCGGGAAATAGACCATTTTGAAATTCTGATACTTGCCATAAAGCATTGTTTCTTCCCCACGATCGTCATACCCTTCTACGAGCAGTTCTCCACAGAATCCAATGTACTTTTCATTGTTTTCGATCGTCTTTTGGGCTTGAAGTGCATTGAGCGTTTGCAAACGCTGCTTTTTGATCGCTTCGGGGATTTGATCGGACATCTTGGCAGCGGCCGTACCGATACGGGGTGAATAGGCAAAGGTAAAGGCGGCGGCGTATCCGACTTCCTCGACCAACCGCAGGGTATCTCGGAAATCCTCCTCCGTTTCACCCGGGAAACCGACAATGATGTCCGTTGTAAATTCGATATCGGGGATCGCTTTACGCAGCTTGCGAATGATCTCAAGGTACTGCTCTCGCGTGTATTTGCGGTTCATTCGTTTCAAAACCGCATCGCTGCCGGACTGTACCGGCAGATGCACATGGTGACAGACCTTATCGTTTTGGGCGATCGCGCGAATCACATCATCGGTCAAATCCTTCGGATGCGAGGACATAAACCGCAGACGTTTAAGCCCGGGCACATCGTTCAGCTGACCCAGCAATTCGGCAAACGATCCTTTCGAAAGGTCATTTGCATATGAGTTGACGTTCTGGCCGAGCAGGGTAATTTCGGTAATGCCCTGCGCGCAAAGCGCTTCGACCTCTTTTCGAATATCCGCAGCGTTGCGGCTGCGTTCCCGTCCGCGAACGAACGGAACGATGCAGTAGGTGCAGAAATTGTTGCAGCCGTAGGTGATGTTGACAAACGCACTTCTTGGGTCG
>JAUMVL010000286.1 GCA_030530185.1 Clostridia bacterium
CGGTAGCGAAGATAGTCCTTCACCGCCAGCACTTTGCGCGTCCGGCGCAGGGTTGGCTGCGCTGATGACCGGGCGATTGGATGCTATGCTGTTCGGAGCGGCGACGCCCGCGCCGACGAGGATCGCAGTACAGACTGCGACACCGACTCCTTTGCCGGAGAAAACGCCCGAGCCGACGCCGATGCCGTACATCCCGAGCATGGAAAAAGTCGTATTTCCCGATGCACTGCAGGAACGCGCTGTGCGCAGCGCTCTGAATCGTCCGGACGGTGAGGTGACGCTTTCCGACCTCGGGGGCATGGAGGAACTGCATGTTTGCGGAACAATGGTGCTTACGGATTTGTCCGGGGTAGCGTATATCGATGGAGCATATACGGTGAACGGCGCAAAACCGCTTGCCGGACCGATTGCAGACCTTTCGGTGATCGGACGCATGCCACACCTAAAACGGCTTTCGCTGCTTGCACAGCAGGTTCGGTCGCTTGCCGCACTAAACCGGCTGATGCTGCTCGAAGAGCTGAACCTTTCGGGCAACGAAACGGTCGATCTTTCTTCGCTGCCGGTTCTGCCGAGCCTACGAATTCTGCATCTGGAGCACAGCAGCGTGACCGATTTGAACTCGCTTTTGCAGCAGCCTGCATTAACGACCGTAACGGTCAGCGGTGATATGCTGCCGCTGATCTTCCCGGATGATGCGGCGTTTGACGTCGTATTGGCCCCGTAACCCATTTCCAAAACACAGCCAAAGGAGTTGTTCGATCATGGTAAAAATAACATATCGGAAAAAGAAGTTGTTTCCTCTTTCCGCTAAAGCCGATGAAGCGAAAGTCAGGCCGGTCCTTGACGCACTGAAGGCGCAGGGCTTTTCGATCGCGCGCGAAAATGAAACGCCGACGAAGAGCGGTGTGATGCTGTTGTTTCTCTCCGAAAGCAGCAAGGAGGATCCGAAGCTGTCGGAGACATTTTTCGCCTGTGAGGCACAGGGCATCGACGCGGTGCCGGTGAATCTCGACGGGTCGAAACCGCCGGAATTGATCGAAAACGCGCTGTATTCGCGCAATACGATCTTTGCCGAGCGCTACACGCCCGAGGAGCTTTCCGAGCGTATCGCGACTGCAAAACCGTTCGAGGTGACCCAAAAGCCGCTGCCGATCATCCTGATCGCCGCTGCCGCCGTATTGGCACTTGCGGGAATCATTGTGCTGATCACGCGCCTGTTGCCGGCAAAGGAGACGAGCGCGACCGAGACGGCTTCGACGCCGGCGCCGACGGCGGAGCCGATCATCCCCGCCGAAGCGGGCCTTTTGCCCGAGGATCTTGAAAAAGTGTACGAGCTGATCATTGTCGGCGATACGCTGAACTATTTCACGGGCAGTGAGGGCTGGGTCTCGGAGCAGGGACTGGCGCGGGTCGGCGCGGAGCACTTCGCCAACCGCACAGAAGAAAATGGGACTGCGCACTGGTACAGCAAGGAGGACGGGCACGAGATCGAGATGGCCGCATGGAACGACCTTGACTTTTTGCGGTACATGAAGAACGTGAAATTCATCACGCTTGTGCGCGTGGAGGGAGAATTTCCCGATCTGTCGGGATTAACGAATCTCGATAACGTGGAGTTGTTCGAATGCGGTATTACGGGCATTGCGGGGCTGGGCGGAACGCGAATCCGAAACTTCGGCTATTCCGGCAATACACTCTCGGACTTTTCGCCGCTGCTCGGCTGTGAGCGGCTTCGCTATGCGAATCTGACGCTGTTCGATCCGATCCCCGCCGATCTGACGTCCTTCGGTCCGCCGAGCTTGACCGAGCTTTACCTTGACACCGACAGTTCCGCCGGGACGATTGACCTGTCCGGCCTGCAAAACTGTCCCGAGCTTTCGATCGTTCGGCTCGACAGCCTGCCGCTTTCCGATCTATCCTGCCTGTCCGAATGCAAAAAGCTCCGCGAACTGGAGCTTGTCTGCATGCCGAACCTTGTGAGTCTCAACGGCTTACGGGATCATCAGCAGCTGACGCGCCTGTTTGTGGATTATCAAAGCGAAGACCTATCTGACATGTCCGCGCTTTCGGACAATACAAGTCTGAAATTCGTCGATCTG
>JAUMVL010000036.1 GCA_030530185.1 Clostridia bacterium
CAAAGCAAGCAGAATGCCGTCGAAGCGGAACGAATCGAATGGGTTCCGATAGAAGCTTCGCGTTACCTGCCTGCATGACAAAACCGTCTCCGCACGCCGATTCGGATCCGAGGACGGCGACAGTTCGGCGCAGGAAAGAAGCAGTGTGCGCCATGCTTCCGGCGGCTGTGTCTGATCCAGCGAAAGGACCAAAACGGTTTTTTTCAGCGCAATCGCCGTTTTGATTTCACTATAGCAGTTTGCGGATGCAAACGCTGATTCGGATGCAAAGAACAACACCATCGCGCAGCTTTGCATGTGCTGTTCAATGTTCTTGGGCCAATCGCTGCCCGCCGGAATGCCCTCATCGTACCACAGGCGCAGCTTCCGGTCGTTCAAAAGCGAAATCGTGCCCAAAACCGCTTCGGAATCCCGATGTGAATAGCTGATGAAAAGATAGGGGCGCTTGCCTTCATACGGTTTGAAATAGTCACTCACGGGGCGCCTCCGTACAGGACAATCGTGTAGCGATCCAGCAGCGGCGCCGCGTTTTTTGCTTCGCTTTGCGGAATCTCGATGCGAACAAGACTTGGCAGAATCGCCAGCTCTTCCGGTTCGTTCGGGATCGAGGCGAGCCGCAATTCCGTGATCGCCGACACCGTCTCTTTGGTAACCGGCGCGCCGCCCAGCGCCTCCCGCACGGCAGCGGTCAGCTCCGCATCGGAGAAGCTGATTTCTTCGACCGGCATCTGCGGCGCCTTGGGCGGGCGCAGACGAAAATAGGCAAATGCAACGCCCAAAATCAGTATAACGCCGATCCATGCCGCCATCGCCGCCTTCACAAGACCCGAGCGCGATCTTCTTCTCGGCATGCAGCAATGCCGTTTCCTGCGCGTCAATCCCGCGCGCTTTCATGTGTACCGCACGCGAATCCAGTCCCATGGACAGAATGCTTTCCTCGCGATCCGTATCCATGCTGATGATCGGGATCCCCTTTGCCTGGCAGACAAGAACAGCGCTTTTCACACTTTGATCCGTGCGGGCGAATCTTGTCTGATACAGAACCAAAAGGCTCGCCTTGTTCATGCGTTCGTTTCTGCGTTCCCGCAGCGCAACGGTTTCAGCCGAACCAGTCGGATACCAAACGCGGCAGCCGCGCGCAGAAAGCCGCTTCAAAAGCGGCTGTATCCGTTTGGCGTCCCTGTTCGAGAAGCACAGGTACAGATATGGTTCCTCTCCCTCATAAGGAGGGCAGATTGTTTCGATCGAAGCCATTTCCGCAGTCTTTCAAATATCGAATCAGTTCAGTCGATAGATCCTGAGGCCGTCATATTTTTTGATCAGCTTCAGCATGCTGTTAAACGGTTTCCAATCCTTTCCCTGATCTTCTTCGGAAAGCGAAAGATAATGCTTTGCAATCTCCATCTCTCCGAAATCGCCGGTCATACACAATTTATGCTGCCGAAGCTGCTCCCGAAGCGCTTTTTGCGGGTCATCGGCATCGCATATCTGCGAAGCCGTTTCATAAAGATCGCCCGTGCTCCAGCCCATTGCACGGTGTTCCTGCACCCAGCGGGCATGCTCCATCGGTGCGAAAACGGCAATCTGCTCTTCCGAAAAGCTGCGCAGCATCTCGTAATCCACCGGCCGATCGGTATAGAAGCAGCCGATCGCATTCAGATACTTGGAAAAGCTCTTGACCTGGTTGATGTTGCTCAGCTTGTATTCGAGCGACATCCGATCAAACTCCTCTTCGAGTGTTCGGACGGAAACCTCGTCCTCATGGCCTTCATAATGATACCGGGCATTCAGCGCTACCGCGAAGTCATAGATGTGCAAAAAGCTGCTTCTTGACAGATAGGTGTGTTTGTTTTTCCGATCGACGGTGCGCAAAAAGGTTGTGATAAATAACGGATAATCGCTTAAATCGACGATCTTTTCGATGTCGGTACGAAACCGCTGATCCTTTTCCGCCATATCGCTGTACGCCTTCAGACGCGGCGGCGCATCCTTTGCTCCGCTCTTCACCCATTCGCGGTGGGCAGCCTCGTATGCCGTGATCTTATCGGCTTCGTCGGCGTCAAAACAGTAGAGCGCATGAATTGCACCGCGTCCGAAATCGAACTCCGCCGCCATCGGATGCAGCTCGGTTCTCGAATTCCGCCCGTATGCCGTCCGATCCCAGCACTGCAGCTCGTCGCAAAGCATAAGCAGGTATGCCAGCGGATGCAGTTCTGCTTTCAGTGGAGCCTTATGTTTCTCCTTGGACTTATAAAAGGCAATTGAAAACTTAAACAGGCTGTTGTGCAACATGATCGCAGTCAGCGCATCCAGATGCGCCATGGTCAGTTTTTCTTCGCCGCATACTTCCACCAGTTCCTGGTACAACCTTGTCGCGGAGAAATAGCCATGGTCCATAAAATATCCAAACTCGTTTGGATCCGTGGGTTTCCGACGGATCGTATCATACAGATATTCCACCGAAACGTTGTACGCTGCTCCGAGCCGTTGTTCAATGCCGCATGCCAACAGCATTTCTACGGATTCCACCGGTGTTTTGAACCATTCCGAAAACCGTTCTTTTCCATGCGCCCCCAAATCGGAAAGGCAGCCCATGTTTCTGTATGCAAGGTATAAGCTGTCCGCTCCGCGCTGCTTTCGATCGACTTCAAAATAGGCAAGAACCTGTTCAAACGGAATTTCAAACGGATAGCCGATGTCATGAAACAGCGCGCACAGTCCCCAAAACTCCAGGAAAAATGCCGCTGCTTCGTGTTCCTCCCGGTCGGAAAAGCCATAGAACCGGCAGAAGGTCGACCGAAACGCGTCGTTCGTTTCATAGATTGCAAGGCCGAGTGCAAACACGTAAACCGAGTGGGAGTAATGGTCACGATGCTTCATTAAGAGCGAGCTCGCATTCGATTCGAATTCCGAAAGCAGTTCGATCATCTTGCTGGACCGTCCATATGCCCCGAAAAACATTTCCAGATAACTGTAATAGACCGTATAGGCATCTTCGGCAACGCCGGAATCAATAAATTTCTCCAGTTCCCGTTCCAGGCAAAGCCGATCCACATCCATCTGCATATTGTACGGAATTTGGTTGGGCGAATAGCTTGTCCCGAGGAACTTCCCGGATTTCTGCTCCTCCTGTTCTTTTTCCGCAGAAAAGCGCAGGCCCTCACACCGTTCATGCAAAAAACGCAGAGCTGCGGATTTCAGGTCGTGTCCCATCCCGCTTCCGTTTACAAGATACGGCTGGTAAGGACCAACATCCTGTCCAAAGCGTTCACAATTCCATTTTTTCATTTTGGCAATTGCCGTATATGCCATGCGATCCTCCTGACGGTTGAACTGTAGTTCCAAACGCATGACACGCATGCAGCTGCTGTATTTTCTTTTTTGAAATGCCGTATCCGGCTTCGAATTTCTTTTGACGGACGATTCGTTCCTCTCGTCGATCGGGTTACGAGCCCGCCCTCTCTTTTCGCCGGAGTTTTCGTGATAAAACGTGTATGTAACGCGCGTAATGCGCCCAGTTGCTGTTCCAATAAAATATAGGTAAAACCAATCTAATGGTAATATATTATAAAATCATATTCCTGTCAATAGCGGCCCTGCTTTTCACGCTTTCCCGTTCCTTTTTCACGGAATACGCCGGGCGCACCAGTTAAAAAGGAACCCGGCTTCCCTGTTTTTGGGGAGGGACGGGTTCCGAAACGTTTTTTCTTACAGCCCGAGCCGAATGAACTGCTCGGCGGGTGCGTTGTGGTAGAGCATGCAGCGCACAAGGCCCTCGATGCAGTGCGACTCGATCGAAGGATCGCTGAGCGGATGCTCCTGCGCATAGTCGGTCGAAAGATCGAAGAGGCGGGATTCCGCGTTGTCCTTGCTTCTCGGGCCGAAGCCGCCCGACGAGGACGTAATGCCGATGATATCCGCGGGGATCCGATAGACCGGATAGTCCGTATAGCCGAGATGCCCGAACCCGATACGCCCGTAGTTCTCCTTCGCAATCGAATCGATCCCGTAATACTTGCCGGACGTGGCGGGCATCGCGGTGTAGACATACAGGGGACGGTTGTTTTCCTCGGCCGCCGCGCGGAAATAGGTATAGCGCCCGTCGAAGTAGTTCACGCTCTTGCCGTAGTAGCCGTAGATCAGCTCGTCGCGCACCTTTTCGGTCTCGCCGAACAGCACCGGCAGCAGGTTCTTCCCGCTGATCGGGTGGCGCAGAAGGCCCGGATCGACGCCGAACAGATTCAGCAGCGTGGGGTACAGGTCGATGTTCTGCGTAAGACCCGCAAAGCGCTTGATCCGCGCCCTGGGATGCCAGATCAGCAGCGGCAGGTGGAACACCTCGTTGTAGGCCGGCATATAGTTTTTCGACCAATAGCCGTGCTCGCCGAGCATATAGCCGTGATCGGTCGTGAAGATGACCATCGTATCGTCCCACATCCCCTTGCGGTCGAGCACGTCAAAGATCCTGCCGATGTATGCGTCGGTCATCGACAGCAGCGCCTTATAGCGTACGCGAAGATGCCTGGTCTGCTCCTCGGTAAAGGTGTTCGGCGCATACGGCGGCCAGTAGTTCGGCTCGTCGGTCGAAACGGCCTCCTCGTCCGCGTACAGGTCGAGATACTGCTGCGGCACGTCGAACGGCTCGTGCGGATCGAAGCCCTCGACCCACAGGAAGAAGTTGTCGGAATCGCCGTTCTGCTCGAGCCAGTCGGCGGCGTGGCGCATCGTCGTCGGCGTCGGATACGTCTCCTCGGTCGAGAACATGCGCATATTGTCCTCATGTGCCGGCGAGAAGCTGCCCACATAGTCCGCGGGGCGCGCCGCAAAGCTGCCGTCCGCGCGCGGATGGAGCTTCCACGGGTCCTTCTCCTGCCCGCGAATCAGCTCGTAGGTCGAAAACGCGTTCAGGTAGTTCTCGCCGCCGATGCGAATGTAGTGATAATGGTCGGTCACGATATGGCTGAACACGCCCTTCGTCCCCAGCATCTTGGGCAGCGGCTGATCGAACGGTTCGATCCCGCCCCACGGCTTTTCGAGAAAGTTCAGCCGCCCCGTCATCAGATCGCGCCGCGCCGGCATGCACGGCGACGAGCCGCACCAATGGTTGTCGAACACGGTGCCCTTTTTAGCGAGCCGATCCAAATTCGGCGTAATGGCCGGCTCCTTCGACCCGTAACAGTTCAGAAACCTCCGGCAGACGCTGTCCACCAAGATCAGAATTGCTTTCATACATCCATCCCCCTCCCGTTTGATGGTTGTATGATACCATGTTTTTCCCCGATCCGCAAGCCGCAAAACCGGTATCCGGCCCGATCATCCCCGCCCGCGCTTCCCGAGACCGCCGACCCATCTGCGCGCTTCCTCGTCCCAGTCCGAGAGCAGCCCCTCCGCCTCTCTGATTTCAATCGATTCCTTTGGGGACGGCGGCGGGCAAATTGCCGCAGGTCGAATCGGTTCCGGGGCGGACGCCGCGTGCCGCCGCCCGGCGGGACGGATTTTGGATCGCGCGTCAAAGCGCGCTTTGGACTGCCCGGGCAATCGGGGCGATTGGTCAGCGATCCGGCACCGCATCCGCTCCGGCTGCATCGAGAACGGAACAAACGCGGGAGGATCCGACAACGCGGCCGCTTGGCTCTGCATTGCTGTTTCGGCGGGTCGGTCCAAACCCGGTTCGCTTCGGTCTTGCTCGGCGCAAGGCGCCTCCAAAAAATCCATTGTCTCCCCGATCGGGTCTTGCTTAAGATCAATCCTTGATTGGAGGGTATTGTTATTGTTCTTTTCTGGATCAATACTGTCTTTATCCATTCTTGATTGTGTGGGCGCTCCCGCCGTCGGGATTCCCGCCGTCGGAAAATCCGACGCCGGAAGGTCGGGCTTTTCATGCAGGATGTATTCGACGCGCAGCAGATGGCGCTCGTCCATGACGTGCGTCCGCTCGAGATAGCCGCATTCCTCCAGGGCGCACATGCCCTGGCGGATCGAGTCCTTGCCGTCCCGGCACATCGTGGCAAGCCCCGTAATCGAAAAATGCCATCCGTCGGGCAGCCGCAGCATGACAAGCAGCAAGCCGAGATCGCGCAGCGACAGGCGCGTATCGCGGATCGCTTCGTTTGCAATCATCGTATAATCGCGTTTATGGGGTGCTCGGATAATGGCCATGGCATTCCTCCAAAGGTTTGTTTCTTGGCCTCACCATACCACAAAAGACGGCCTGCGGTTTCCCGATTATCGTTCACAATGTTCACAATTGGATCGTGCACTTTCCCTTTGCAAACACCCGGCGATATGATATACTAAACGTAATCTGAAACGCAAACAAGGAGGGAACCAATCGCATGAAAGCACCGTTTTCCGCCTACCTGAACGGCTTTTTGCCGTGGGCAAGGCAGCTGGTGGATGCGCTGCAGCCACATTACGACTACGTCAGCGTGCTGTCCACCGACTCCGTCGGCTTCACGATCGCGATGTCGCAGCGGAGCAAATCCGTCTCCAACACGAACATGACGACCGAGCGCGGCACCGTCGTGCGCGTTTACCGCGACGGCCTGTACAGCGAGTACGCATTCAATACGCCGTGCGGCACGCCGCAGGAGGCCGCAGACGCCATCCGCACCGCGCTTGACCGCCAGCTGAAGCTGCTGCACAGGACCCATACCCCCGTTTACGAAACGGGAACGCTCCCCGACGAGCCGCTGGAGCTGTTCGTCGAAAAGGAGACCGGGCGTCTGCCCGAGTCCGAGAACCTCGAATCGCTCGTCACATTCCTTACGGGGCTGTCCGATCGCGGCGTGCAGACGATTCCGTCCGCGCTCGACTGCAATGTGCGCGCGATGTCCACGCACATTTCCAAACTGTTCTTGACCGGGAACCGCTGCTTACGGCAAAGCTACGTCTATACCGAAGGCGCGATCGCCGCGTTTGCCCCGAGCGAATCCGGCGAACTGAAAACCGCGTATAAGGGCGTATCCGGCCTCGGCGGTCCGGAGATTCTGGACGGGCTCTGCGGCGTGCTGGACGAGCTTCCAAAGCTCATGACCGATCTGCTCGGCTCCGAAAAGATCGTCCCCGGCGAATACGAGATCATTACGGATCCCGGCATTACGGGGCTGATCGCGCACGAGGCGTTCGGCCACGGCGTCGAGATGGATATGTTCGTAAAGGAGCGCGCGCTCGGCGCGGACTACATCGGAAAGCGCGTGGGAAGCGACCTTGTCACGATGCACGAGGGCGCGCGCTGCGCCGAAAGCGTCACGGCCTATGCGTTCGACGACGAGGGAACGCTTGCCGACGATGTGATCGAGATCGACCGCGGCATTCTGAAAACCGGCATCTGCGATGCACTGTCCGCGCTCCGGCTCGGCACAACGCCCACCGGCAACGGCAAGCGTGAGAACTTTGCGCATAAGGTCTATACGCGCATGACGAACACGATGTTCGATTCCGGCACCGATTCGGTCGAGGACATGATTGCATCGGTCCGGCACGGATACCTGCTCTCCGGCACCGAAAGCGGCATGGAGGACCCGAAGCATTGGGGCATTCAGTGCATCGTCTCCCGCGGATATGAAATCAAAGACGGCAAGCTGACCGGCAAGGTCGTCTCGCCGGTGATTATGACCGGATATGTGCCGGACCTGCTCGGTTCGATCTCGATGGCGAGCACGGATCGCGTGGTCGAGGGCAACGGCGGCTGCGGCAAGGGATATAAAGAATGGGTCAAGGTCGCGGACGGCGGCCCGTATCTCAAAACGAAAGCGAGGTTGGGATGATGTTTGCATCGGTCAAAGAAAAATTGCAGGCCATCGGCTGCACGACCTACGAGCTCACCGAAACGACCGTGACCGCGTGGGAGTTCTATTTCATTCGCCACAAGCTCGACCAGAACCGTTCGACCAAGGTCCAAACGCTCTCGGTCAAACTGTATCGTCCGCTGGACGACGGCATGCTCGGCTCGGCATCCGGCACGATCTCTCCGACCGCAAGCGATGCGGAGCTGGAAACCACGCTGAAAAACCTCTATTATCAGGCGTCGCTGGTCAAGAACCCGGCCTATACGCTGACCGACAAGCCGGTGCCGCTCTACAAGTTCGCGCCGGTCGACGTCGAAGCGATCGCGGAGCAGTTCCTTTCGGCCATGCAGGCCGTGCCCGAAACGGAAACGGAACGGATCAATTCCTACGAAATCTTTGTCCGCGATGTGCAAAAGCGTTTTGAAAATTCGAACGGCGTGACGTATTCGATCGATTACCCGAGCTCGATGATCGAGGTCGTGGTCAATGCGCAAAAGGACGGCCACGAAATCGAGCTGTACCGCAACTTCACCTCGGGCGTCTGCGACGCCGAAAAGCTGACACGCGACGTCGAAACGGCGCTGAAATTCGGCAAGGACCGGCTGCTTGCTCAACCGACGCCGAAGCTCGGCAAAGCGGACGTCATTTTCTCGACGGCCGACGCCGTTGAGCTGTACCGCTATTTTGGCGCGCGCATGAGCGCGGGCATGCAGTTCCGCAAGCTCTCCGACTGGACGGAAGGCAAGCCGATTGCAAACTATACGAGCGGCGACCGCGTTTCGATCTTTGCGGCGGCGACGCTTGAAAACTCGTCGCACTCGTTCCCGGTCGATGAACAGGGCGCGCTGATTTCGGAACGGTACCTGATCCGCGACGGCGTTGCCGAAAGCACCTGGGGCGACCGGCAGATGAGCCAGTACCTCGACAAGCAGGACAGCTCGATCGTCTACAACTTCATCGTCTCGGGCGGTACCGCGTCCGATGCCGAGCTGCACGCGGGCGACTACCTCGAGCTTTGCGAGTTCTCGGACTTTCAGGTCGATCCGGTCGGCGGGGACCTGCTCGGCGAGATCCGGCTCGGCTATTGGCACCACGACGGCAAAGTGGACGTCATTACGGGCGGCAGCGTTTCCGGCACGATGCAGGACGCGATCCCGTCGATGCGCTTCTCCGCCGAAACGAAGCAGTACGACACCGTCGTGATCCCGAAGGAGACGCGGCTGTACGGCGTAACCATCACGGGCATTCAATAATGCCAAAAAGGAAAACAGGGAGGTGCCCCCTCCCTGTTTTTGACTGTCGAAAAAGTTCCATACGCCCGGCTTCGTCCGCACGAAACGCAAGATCGGAAAGGTGCATCTCCTTTCCAATCCGTCAGAATCGGCGACATGCGCGGCGATTTTGACACGTCGCATGGATGCCGCCCGAAAATGCAAAGCATTTTAGGCATCTATGCAGAGCCCGCCCGCAGGCGCTCCCGCCGAAAAACAAGTTTTTTCGACGAACCGAGCAGGGAGGGTTGCGTCCCTGTTTGCCGGTTTCATTCGATTCGGTTATACCTCGACTTCGATCAGCTCATAGTCGCGCGTGCCGTAGCCGAGCGCGGCGGCGGCTTCGATCGTGTGGACGCCGTTGCGGCTTTCGACGCGCTCCACAAAGTGGTCGCGGCCCGGGTCGTCGGAGTGATAGACAAGGTCGATGCACGCCTGATCGATCGCAACCGGATCGAGCGAAGCAAGGATGCCGATGTCCTGCATGCACGGCGGCTCGGGGTCGGTCGTACAGTCGCAGTCGACAGACAGGTTTTTCATGACGTTGATGAATGCAATCTGTCCCGCAAAGTGGCGCACCACCGATGCGGCGGCGTCCGCCATCGCCTCGGGGAATGCGTTCTTGTCCGCGTGCACGTCCCAAGCGCCGATGATATCGTCGCTTTGGCCGCCCGAATGGATCAGCGCCTTGCCCGCCGAGCTGGCGCAGCCGATCGACAGCTGCTTGAGCGCTCCGCCGAAGCCGCCCATCGGGTGGCCCTTGAAGTGCGCCAAAACGAGCATCGAATCATAGTTTATAATGTGTTTGCCGACGTGGTTTTCCTTTAGGATCTTGCCGTCCGGGATCGGCCAAACGAGATCCGGTCCCTCGGCGTCCATCAGATCGACGTCGAAACAGTCGTTCCAGCCGTGATCCTTCAAAAGCCGTTTGTGCGAATTCGTATGATCGCGCACGCCGCCGAACGCGTCGCCGTAGGCCGTGTTGCATTCGACGATCGTTCCGTTTACGCGATCCACCATCGGTTTCCAAAATGGCGGCCGCAGAAAGTTCGTGTTGCCCTTTTCGCCCGAATGGACCTTGACGGCGACCTTGCCCGAAAGCGTGATGCCGAGCATTTCATACAGTGCGACCACCGCCTCGGGCGTGATCGTGCGGGTGAAGTATACCTTTGCCATGTGTGTTCTCCTTTGCTGAATGATCAGATGCGGCCGGGGACGCCTCTATTGGTTCTGTTTCATTTTTTCCGGTCTATTCTGTCGATCCAAACAGCTGCTGCTCAAGCGTGTCCAGATCGCGATAATCGGGGATAATCAGGTTTGCGCCGGCGCGAATCAAGCGCTCCCGCTTCCATTCGTCGATCCCCTTGCGCTCGCGCTCGTTGCTGGCGACGCCGATCGCAAAGCCGCCCGCCTCGCAGATGTTTTCGATCTCCACATACCCGTCGCCAAAGCCGATCAGCTCGGCGCCGGACAGATGATTTTCACGGACGATGCGCTCGATCACCATTTTTTTTGAAAACGTCCGGTATTCACGCTGCGCGCCGTAGATGTGCTCGCCGAAATATCGGTCGACCTTCAGAAGCCGCGCTTCCTTTTGGACATATGCCTCATCCGTGCCGGAAGCAAGGTAAGGCGTCACGCCATGCCGCTTTAGCATCTGCAGCAGCGCATAGCTGCCCGGCACGGTCAACGTTTCGGGGTCGATCGTCCCGTCTTCCAGTCCGCGCAGGCGATCATCAATCTTTTTCAAAAGGCGATCCTGATACTCGTCCTTATAGTCCTGCGGCTCTTTAGGCGTTCCCCCGAAAGCCGCGATCTCCTCGGCCAGACGGATGCACTGATAGATGGTCTGCTTTCCGGTCAGCAGGGTAATGAATTCCCGACAGATCTGTTCGACCTGTTCATAGGGCATCGACCGTCCCTTCGGCGTGTCATACAGCTCATCCGCAAAATACGGCGTCATGATCTGCTGCCAGCCCTCGCGGATCAGCGAGATCGTCCCGTCAAAGTCGAGTACGGCATAGCGCGGCGTTTTGCTCGGCCGGCTCGCCCGATCGTTCACGAATTCCATGGTGCACATCCTTTCGACGTCGAATTCGTCTTCTGTACTTTTTTATGATACTCCACCTTGGCGCTCTTGTCAATGAACCGCCCGTTCGCGCCGGGCAAAAAAACGTGCTTGACACCCTTTTCCTCACAGGATAGAATGAAGGCATCAAGGTCCTATGCCGCATGATGATCCGGCAGAAAGGGTGCAGCATGCAATCCATTGACTCCTTTGTTCCGCAGCACGAAAAGCTGCTCTGCTTCGATTCGGATGGCACCGTGATCGATGCGATGAACGTGAAACACAACCGCTGCCACGGCCCGAGCTTCCTCGAAGAGTGGAACCTTACGGAGCATGCCGAAGCCGTGCAGGCCGTTTGGAACGAGATCAATCTGTACGAAAAGAGCCGCGGCGTCAACCGTTTTTTGGCGCTCAACGAGATGCTGAACCGCATGGAGGGCGTCTATCTGCACACGGACGAAAAAGATCTTGCCGTCTACCGCGCCTGGCTCGAGAAGGGGGATCTGTCCAACGACAGCCTTGCCGCCGAGATCGAAGCGACCGACAATCCGCTTTTGAAGAAGGCGCTGCGCTGGTCGAAGTCTTTGAACGAAAAGATTGCGGCGCTCAAGCCAAAGGACAAGCCTCCGTTTGACAACGTGCGAAAAACGCTGGACTTTGCCCAGGGTCAAGTCGATCTTGCCGTGATTTCCAGTTCCAATCTCTCCGCAATCCTGGAGGAATGGGACGCGTATGGATTGCTTTCGTTTCCTTCCGTAATGACCAGTCAGGAGATCGGCACCAAGAGCGCGTGCATCGCAAAGCTGCTGAAGAAGGGATATGCGGCAAAAAACGTGCTGATGATCGGGGATGCATACCCGGATGTGCAGGCCGCTGCGGCAAACGGCGTTTGGTACTATCCGATCCTGACGCGGCACGAAGGCGAAAGCTGGGAAAAGCTTTTCCGTGTCTATCTTCCGCTGTTCCTTGCCGATCGGTACGACGAGGTGCAGGACGCGCTGCTCGACCGGTTTTCGGAAAACTTTTCCTCCAACCGATCCGATCCTTCCTAACCCGCCGGCCAAAAACGGAGCCTTTCCATGCAATATCAGAAAACTGCGATTTTCAGCGATCTCGACGGAACGCTGTTCAACTCCGACAGCGTGATCAGTCCCCAAAATGTTGCCGCGATTCGCGCCTACACCGAAGCCGGCGGCTTGTTTGCCATAGCGACCGGGCGGAGCTTTCCGAACGCGATGTATTACATGAAAACGGTCGTCCCGAACGCGCCGAGCATCGTTTACAACGGATCCGGGGTGTATGATCCCGCCACGCGGCAATACCCCTTCCGGGTGGAGCTCGACCGCGATGCGCTGCGGATGCTTTTGCTTTGGTGTCAAACGAACCTTCCCGAAATGGAGACCCAGGTATATGGCGAACACATGACGTATTACGTCACGCCGCGCGAAACGGCGTCGCCGGCGCTGGTCGAACAGCTGATGCCGTGCGAGTTTTGCTCCCTCGAACGGGCTTTTGATCTTGCGGCGTTCAAGACGCTGCACTACGGAACGCCCGAAGAGATGCAGATGCTGCTGCGCCATCTCGAGGAGGAAAACTTGACCGATCGGTTTGAAATCGTTCGCGCGATCACCGGCATCCCGCCGTTTTATGAGCACATCGAACTGCTCGCAAAAAATGTCACCAAGGGCACCGCGCTCGACGCCTGCCGCGCCATCCCCTGTTACCGGGGCCGCAAGCT
>JAUMVL010000287.1 GCA_030530185.1 Clostridia bacterium
CCGGAAAGCTCCTCATAAGAGAAGAGTCCCCCCTCGGTAAACGGCGCATCCGCGCTGCCGAGCATGCGTGCCTTCAAAAGCGTTTTCAGGTTCTGCGCATCTGCACGGATCAGAAAGAGATCTGTGAATTGGGGATTCGGAGAAAGGGCGCGTATCTCCTCCATTGCGTCACGCAATTCCGCCGAGATCATCTGCTCCACATTCGTTTCGCTGACCTCGCCGGAGCCGCCGTAGCGCAAGTCCTGCAACGTGCGCACCGCATCCGCAAGCGAACCGTCGGCCATGCGACGAATCGTTTGCGGGTCGATCAACCGCTTGGACAAAGCGGACAACCGCGCACTTGCATATGTATAACTGGATTGTGGCATACGCCCTCCTACTTACGAAAACAATACCTCTGCGACCTTTGTTTCCTCACGATCACGCAATTCGGAAAGGATCGCCGAAAGGGAACAGTCCTTTTCATAACTCTTTCCCAGCAGCAAAAAGCCGCGCTCTGCCGGTGCATCCTGGTCCGCCATCCGAACATCTGCGCCGGACAGTGCAATCGCCCGCTGGACCGCTTCGCGATCGGGAGCAGCGGGAACGACGGTATCCCCCGCCTCAGCTTCGACTTTCAGAACACGCGCGTACAGAGCGGACAGCCGATCGGCATTCTGCTCGCAAAGCGTGCGATATGCCGTCTCAAACGTCTGATCGAGTACCTCGCGCTTTGCCGCCAGGAGTTCTTTTCTGCCGTCGAGACGCGCGCGCGTCGCCGCGCCGTCCAGAATTTCCTTAACCTGCGTTTCGCGTGTTCTCAACTGAGCCGCAGCATTCTCGGCGATCCGTTTGTCCCGATCCCGCCGGAGTTCCTCACACGACGCATCGGCATCGGACAAAATCTTGTCGACGCTCGCCTGCGCATCCGCTAAAATGCGGTCAATGAGGTTGTCTGCGTTTGTGTTTCCCATAGCGTCCTCGATTAGCCGATACCGTTGACCAGCAGGAAGGAGATGAGCAGCGCAAGAACGGCGTACGTTTCAACCATGATGGCCATCAACATGCCCTTACCGCTTTCATTCGGCTTCTTGGCAATCATGTTGATGCCTGCGCAAGCTACTTTGCCCTGATAAATTGCGGACAGAAAACCTCCGAACGCGATCGGCAGCGCAGCGATCAAAAAGCGCATGCCCAACTCGGTCGAAATGGCTGCACTGCCTGCCGTCATCAAGCCGGCCTTGGCCGCGATAACGATAGCAATCAGCATGCCATAGATGCCCTGTGTACCGGGCAGAAGCTGCATCAACAGGCAGGAGCCGAAACGATCCGGATCCTCCGAAACAACGCCCGCAGCAGCTTGACCCGCCATGCCGACGCCGATCGCCGAACCGAAGCCTGCAAACAATGCCGCCACCGCAGCACCAGCCGTTGCCAAAATAGTACCCAATTCCACTGTGATGTTCCTCCTGAATTATTTTGTGACTTGAACGTGTTTTGTGTTATAAGAAAGCGGTTGGAAGGCCCTTCCGCCTGCTTCATAGAATTTTCCGTAGAACTCCACATACTGCAATCTTGCGCAATGCACGAACGCACCGAGCGTGTTGATGGCAAGGTTAAAGGTATGCAGGAAGATCAGCAGCACGATGGCAAGCAATCCGCCTAAGATCTGCATCGGAAGGCTCTTGCCCTGCATCAGCATGCCGCAAAGCGTATTGAACACCTGACCGATGACGCCTGTCGCAATACCGAGCGCAAACAAACGCGCGTAAGAAAGAATATCCGAAAGCACGCCGGTGATGTTGTACAATTCTCCGAGGCCGCCGGTGACCTTTCCAAAGAATTTCGGAGCATTTCTCCCTTTGAAAAGCAGAATCAATGAAGCGCCGATTAGCGCGCAGACAACCGCAGGCTGTGTAACGGTCTTGGGCAATTCCACAGTCATTCCGGCCATCCCGGCGATCATCGGCAGGAAGCCGATCACCAGTCCGAGGATGATCATGACCCATGAAATTTGATCAAAGACGGCGCTTTGCCAATCGCCGCGCTTAAAGCACTCAATCGCATTGATCATGTATCCGCTGACCAGATGCAGTACGCCAAGGCC
>JAUMVL010000288.1 GCA_030530185.1 Clostridia bacterium
GTTACAGTGCGGAGGGTTTGTCGCGCTTGTCGGTGATCTCGGCGCGGGGAAGAGCGTTTTCGCACGCGGGGTAGCTGCACATTTTGGGATTGCTTCGTTGACAAGTCCGACCTTTACAATCGTACAGGAGTATCCCTGCGAGCCTCCGCTGTTCCACTTTGATGCGTATCGGCTCTCAGATGAGGATGAATTGTATGCAATCGGGTTTTCGGACTACTTGAACCGGAACGGAATCATTTTGATGGAATGGGCAAACCTGGTCCCAGGATGTTTGCCAAAGGAACGACTGGATATCTTTATCGCCGGTTCCGGCATGGAAGAACGTACCGTTCGACTTTGCCCGAACGGGCCGGACTATGAAACGTTGGTGAAAGACGTATGAAACTGCTTGGATTTGAAACAACGGATTCGGTTGCTTCGGTAGCACTGTATTGCGACGGAACCGTCGATGAAGCTCACTTGACAGAAGACAAGCGCCATGCGGAATCGGTTTTGCCTGCAGCGGAGCAGCTGCTGCGAAAGCACGGACTTACAACCGCGGACATGGATGCCTTTGCAGTGGATATCGGCCCGGGTTCTTTTACCGGCGTACGGATCGGCGTCTGCCTTGCCAATGCACTCGGAATGGCACACCAAAAGCCTGTGATTGCGGTCAATTCGCTGGAGACGCTTGCTGAACCGCATCTTGATTTGCATACCCCGGTTTGCGCGTTGATTGATGCGCGAAACGGAAACGGCTATGGAGCGGTCTATCAGGAGTCCGCTTGCTTGGTGGAGCCGGTTGCCTGTGAAATCGAATCCTTCTTGAAGTTGCTGCCTAAGGAATGCGCTTTTACCGGAACGGCATGCAAAGACGGCGCTTTGCCAACGGCAGGATCCATCGTGCGCCTTGCAGTGAATCGCACGGGGCAGAAACAGGTTTCTCCGATGTATCTGAAACCTTCGCAGGCGGAACGGTTGCAAAAACATGATTGAGATTCGAGCCATGACAAGGTCGGATATCTCCGATGTATATCGAATCGAAACGCTGTCGTTTCGAACGCCTTGGTCACGTTACTCCCTGATGAGCGAACTGGATAACAAGATGGCGCATTATGTGGTTGCGGTCGCTGACGGGAAAGTAATCGGCTACTGCGGGATGTGGGTTCTGTTTGAGGAATGCCATATTACAAATATTGCAATCGATCCGGCGTTTCGAAAGTTGGGATACGGAAAAGCCTTGTTGTATGCGGCGATGGAGGTCGGGGATTACTTCAACGCGACCGCAATGACGCTTGAGGTACGTGAGACAAACCGAATCGCACAGGAACTGTATCGCAAACTTGATTTTGAGCAGCAGGGGTATCGCAAGCGCTATTATCAGGATACGGGGGAGGGAGCCCTCCTTTTATGGAACACAAATATTCAGCGAACCTTAAAAAACAATGCTTGCATTGCGGACACATTTGCATTACAATGGGAAACGTTTGAATCTTAAGGAGGGGTATTATGAGCTTATATCAGGATTGGCAGGACAGGGCGCAACAAAATCGAACACAGGAAGAATACAATCAGTATTGGAAAACATACTTTGAAGCCGAAACCGAGAACTATCGCAAGATCCTGGCACATTATGATACGGTTTATGCGGGAACGGTTGCAGAACTTGCAAAGACGTTCGATATGGAACCGTATGTGTTTGTCGGATTTTTGGACGGAATCAATTCAAGCCTTGCAGATGGAGAGATTACACTCGATACATTGACCGAAGAAAGCACGGTTGCCTTAAAGGTTGATTTCGATCAATTGTATCTGAACATGCATCGCGCAAAGGCCGATTGGCTGTACAATCTCCCGGAATGGAAGAATGTCCGTTCCGAGGAAGAGCGGAAAGCACTAACAAAGGAATATCGCAAGTCGCAGGTTTTTGTGGCGGCGCCGACCGTCGGAAGAAACGACCCTTGCCCGTGCGGCAGTGGTAAAAAATTCAAAAAGTGCTGCGGAAGATAACGAAAAAACGATTGACAGAATTCGTTTTGTCTGTTAGAATATGAATTCGGAACTGCGATGCGTCTGTAGCTCAGCAGGATAGAGCAACGGCC
>JAUMVL010000289.1 GCA_030530185.1 Clostridia bacterium
CGTGACTTTTTCGTTTTCACGCACACCGATGGTCTTCAGCGCCTTTGCACACTTTTCTATATCCGCCATCATGTATTTATATGTGGTCTATTTGCCCATGAAGACAAAAGCGACGTTGTTCGGGTATTTTTCGGCGATCGCCTTGACGGCGTCGTACATTGAACCGTCAAAGTAATCCAGATGCATCGGCACTCCGCCCATGAAGTTTTCCCATGGGGTTTTAGCGGTGATGTTTTCCATTATAAAACCTCTTCAGAAAATTATTTGTAATCGTATCCGCTGGGTTCGCTCAGCGGTTTTTCCAGCAGCTCGGGATGAGCGAACATATATTTTACAAGGTTGAGACTGCGGACAAAGTAAAACCCGTCGCCGATGCGCTCGTCAAGCGTAGCGCCCACATCGAACACATCGCGTATCTCCTTCGTGCCGTCCTCCCTGATGACCTCCGCCTTGCGGAGCGTACCGATAGTGACGACAATGCTGTTCGTGCCGTAGTTGTTGAGGTGGTGATATACCGCGGGACCCTTTATGCTGCCCAGATTGCTCAGAAGCACGCTGCTGTAATTGGTGTCGCCGTCGGTAAGCGCCCGCGGAACAAGCCCCCAGAAATCGAGCCAGCGCACAACGCGCAGCAGGAACATTCTGAGCGGGCGGGGGATAGCGGCGAAACGGTCGATCCACACGTCAATGCCGTCCGTGGAATGTTCGCTCTTCCTCGTTTCCCTGACGTCGCCTACTATTTTGCGGCTGACGCTGTCGAGGGTGTCTCCGTCCTTGGCGGTGTATACCATGAGAGACTCCTCGGCGGAATCGTTAAAACGGCGCTTTACTATAAAGGATAAGGTGATGTCGTTATGCTCATATATCCGGTGTCCGGAGACGAAATAGTTCATCTTCGGCCGCTCCTTGAGCATACGTGCAACGCACACGACAAACGCATGGAACATCGTGGTCTTGTAATCGGGGTGCTCCGCGTTTTTCTTTTCGAGATATTTAAGAAGCTCCGTCGCGTCAAAGGTGTCGTGCAGGTACACCTCGCAGTCTGTGCGGTTGGGCATGATGTCGCACATTACCGTCTGAAGTCCCGGCGCCTCTCTTACCCAGCGTGCGTCGCGTCTGTCGCCGCGTCTTCTCTTTTTCTTTTCTGTATCACTCACTGTTATAATTCTCCCTTTTCCCGTACTGCGGAACAGTTTAGGACTTTGCGCCTTCAAAAGCAACAATTTTTTCACATTTTCACCGCCGCTGCGACTATACTATTTGTAGAGTGGCTTTATTAAGCCAAAAACGGGGCTTTGCGGACGAGCGTTCGTTCCCCTTTTATTTACAGAAATTTCTAAGACAAGACATAAGAAAGGTGCTATAATACCAAGGTTAGAAGTTTATTATTGAAAACTTTGGAGGGCATATGGATTCATTGACTGTCTTTGCACTGATCGTTTTTGCCGTGACCTACATACTCATGTTCGCTTTCCAGAAGCTGAGACCATACGTTGCGATAGTCTCCGCCGTTATTTTTGTGGCGGTCGGCAGTCTGGGGATTTTTCCGGATTTCAGTTATACATGGCGCGATGCGCTCTCCCAGATAGACTGGAATGTTATCATGATGATAGCGGGTACAATGGGGACGGTATATCTCTTTATCGAATCCAGGATGCCGCAGCGGCTGAGCGATCTGATCATCACAAAGGTCAGCACCGTGAAATGGATAATAGTAACGCTGTCGATGTTCGCGGGCATTATCTCCGCGTTCGTTGACAACGTGGCGACGGTGCTCATGGTGGCTCCCGTGGCGGTCGCGCTGTGCAGGAAAATAGACACTTCTCCCGTACCGGCGATAATCTGCATCGCCGTGTCGTCAAATCTCCAGGGGGCGGCGACGCTTGTCGGCGATACGACGTCTATCCTCCTCGGCAAGGCCGCAAGCCTTGACTTTATGGATTTCTTCTTTGTTGACGGAAAAGCCGGTATGTTCTGGGTAACGGAGATCGGCGCGCTTGCCTCGGCGGTCATTATCCTTATAATGTGCCGCAAGGACAACAAAAAGGTTCGCGTCAGCGACGTCACGCC
>JAUMVL010000290.1 GCA_030530185.1 Clostridia bacterium
GTCAACACCGCAACCGGCTGCGGATTTACGCCGCAATATGAGCCGCTGCAAGCGCTTTACGATGCGTATCATGCAAAGGGACTTGAGATTTTGGATTTTCCATGCAACCAGTTTTACGAGCAGGCGCCGGGAACGGATGAGGAAATTCACACGTTCTGCACGGGCCGATTTGGGATCACGTTCCCGCAATTTCACAAGATCGATGTAATCGGGGAACATGCGGATCCGTTGTTCCGGTATTTATGTGCAAACACGCAGTTTCATGGGTTCGGAACGGGAAAGATGGCAGAGATTCTGCATGGCGTAGTCAGCTCGATGGACCCGGATTATCCGAACAACGGATCGATTAAGTGGAACTTCACAAAGTTTTTAATCGACCGGGAAGGGAACATCTCCGCACGTTTTGAGCCGACCGATTCGATGGACGACGTTCAAAAAGCGATTGAAACCTTATTATAAAGGAGAATGATATGAAAGTTGCTGTTCGCTATTTTTCCCGTTCCGGAAACACAAAGAAATTAGCAGACGCTGTGGCTGCCGCCGTTTCGGTTGCGGCCAAGCCGGTAGATTGCGACCTCGAGGAGCCGGTTGATGTGCTGCTGCTCGGAACATCCCTGTATGCCGGGACATATGATGTTTCCGTTGCGGCATTCATAGACCGCAATGCAGACAAAATCGGATCAATCGTTAATTTCGGTTCGTCCGCTTCCGGGAAATCGACGCTGCCGAAGATCAAAGCATATGCCGAAGCAAAGGGCATACCGGTTGAAGAACGGATGTATGTCTGCCCGGGACACTTTCTGTTTTTGCACAAGAACCGCCCGAACGATCAGGACCTTGCAAATGTAGCTGAATTTGCAAAATCCGTGATTCGGTAACCGAAAAGCAAGCGCGCTCCCGGTTAACGGGAGCGTGTTTTTTGTGCAAAGTATTCGGTTCCGCCGGATTCATTGAGTTCGTTTTGGTACTGCTCCGGCTGGCTCCAATCAAAGGTCTGATGCTCCACCGGAGCAGGATAGAATGTTTTGAACGGTTCAACGGCAATCTGCGGCGGCCGATTGGAGGCTTTCTCCATTTCGTTCAGCTTGTTTTGAAGCAGCAGGCGCTCATTCTCGGAAGTATAATACACGGCAAGCGTATAGGAAGCGCCCCGATCGATAAACTGACCGCCACCGTCGTACGGATCGACACTCCACAAAAAGAGGTCCAAAAGCGTTTCATACGAGATCTCGAGCGGATCGTATGCGACACGGATCGTTTCCCGGTGGTGCGTTTTCTGCCGCTTGACCTCTTCATAGGAAGGATCAACCTCGTCCCCGCCGGAAAACCCGCAAACTGCGGACCGTACGCCCTTCTGTTCGCGGAAAACCGGAGTGATGCACCAGAAGCACCCGCCCGCAAAATAAGCAAATTTCGTCGTTTCCATGCGTTAAAACCGAATCAGCTGTTCCAAAGTTTTGACAAATTGCTCCAATCCGGCCTGATCCCTCTCCGTAAACCGGGAGAGCAGAGGACTGTCCAGATCGAGCACGCCGACGGGAATGCCGTCCTTTCGGATCGGAATCACGAGCTCCGAATTGGAGGCGCTGTCGCAGGCAATATGGCCTGCAAATTCATGAACGTTTGCAACACGGACCGTCCTGTTTTCGGAAACAGCCGTGCCGCAAACGCCCTTTCCGATCGGAATGTGGATGCAGGCAACCTTGCCCTGAAACGGGCCGAGTACGAGCTGTCCGTTTTTTATCAGATAAAAGCCCGCCCAATTAAGGTTGGGCATAGCGTCATAGAGCAGTGCGGATGCGTTGGAAAGAAAGGGGACATAGTCCGCGTCCGCTTCGGCAAGGCTTTTGAGTTGCAGCACCAACGATTCATAATCCATCGCGTCATCGTCCTTTGCTTTTTTTCAAATTATATACTACTTTCCGCGTTAGGGCAAGTCTGTTACAAAAAAGCTTGCAAATATACAAACCTTTTGCGGAAGACCGCCTTCTTTGCAACAGTGGAAATCGGACAGAAGTGCTTGCACGCTGTGCTGCACAAATTGCAC
>JAUMVL010000291.1 GCA_030530185.1 Clostridia bacterium
CGGAAAATGCGGAAACCGTATTGCACTTTACAAATCTTTTATGCTATAATTTGGTTAAAGATGGAATTTGGCGCTTTGCCGAATGTCCGCATAAATGGAAAGGAGCTATACTATGGGACTCATTCAGGCTGCAATCGGTACAGTCGGCGGCGTGTTGGCTGACCAGTGGAAAGAGTACTTTTATTGCGAAGCGTTGTCGGAGAACGTTCTGGCTGCCAAGGGACAGAAACATCAGAATCCGCGTTCTTCCAACACCAAGGGCAATGATAACATCATTTCGAACGGTTCCGTGATCGCGGTTGCTGACGGTCAGTGCATGCTGATCGTGGAGCAGGGCAAGGTCGTCGAAGTCTGCGCTGAGCCCGGTGCGTTCACCTATGATACCTCGACCGAGCCGAGCATCTTTGCCGGCAAGCTGGGGGACAGCATTCTGGAAACCTTCAAACTGATCGGCAAGCGTTTCACGTTCGGCGGCGACACCGGAAACGATCAGCGCATTTACTACTTCAACACCAAGGAAATCATCGGCAACAAGTACGGCACGGCATCCCCGGTTCCGTTCCGCGTTGTGGATCGCAACATCGGTCTCGACATGGATATCGGCATCAAGTGCTTCGGCGAGTACAGCTACCGCATTTCCAACCCGCTTCTGTTCTATCGGAGCATCGCGGGCAACTTCACCGATATCTATACGCGCGACCGGCTCGACAGCCAGCTCAAGACCGAGCTGCTGACGGCGTTGCAGCCCGCGTTTACAAAGATCGGCGACATGGGCATCCGCTACTCCTCGCTGCCGGGTCATACGACCGAGATGGCGAACGCGCTGAACGAGGTTCTGTCCTCGCAGTGGAGAGACCTCCGCGGTATCGAGATCGTTTCCTTCGGCGTATCGAGCGTCAAGGCAAACGAGGAAGACGAAAAGATGATCAAGGAGCTGCAGCGCAATGCGGCTCTGCGCGATCCGAATATGCGCAACGCGCACCTTGCCGGTGCGGCGGCTTCTGCCATGCAGACAGCTGCGGGCAACGAGGGCGCAGGCGCGGCGATGGCGTTCATGGGCATGAACATGGCCGGTATGACCGGTATGGGTGCGGCGAACACCTATGGCGGCTATCAGCAGCCGTATCCGCAGCAGCCTGCACAGCCGGCACAGCAGCCGGCGGCGAATGCGTGGATTTGCCCGACCTGCGGCGCACAGGCTACCGGAAAATTCTGTCCGGAATGCGGCGCGAAGAAGCCCGAAGCGAACGGCTGGACCTGCCCGAGTTGCGGCACCGTCAACAAAGGCAAGTTCTGCGCCGAGTGCGGCGCGAAGAAGCCCGCAGGAGCTCCGCAGTATAAGTGCGACAAGTGCGGCTGGGAACCCGAGGACCCGACCAATCCGCCGAAGTTCTGCCCCGAGTGCGGAGATCCGTTCGGCGATGCGGACATTGTAAAATAACCAAATGAGCAAACAGTCCCGCAGAGAAATTCTGCGGGACTGTTGTATTAAAAAGAAACCGCACCCGGGCCGGATGCGGCTTTTTCGTTTGGAATCAATACGCTTCGCGGAGCGCAAGCATGGTCAGGATGATGCCGATAAGCAGTTTTATCCGATTCCGTTGCATGGAATAAGACCCTTTCCGATTCGGGCTGTGGGGAAACGCCTTGCATCCTTCTAAAATAATACATCATATCGCAACGCTTTTGTCAAGGAAGACCGGAAGGTGAGCGCCCGCGACACGAACGAAATACCGCATGATCTGACCGGGGTGACGAATGGATCGTTGCTCCCATGAAAAACAGGCGTTTTACAAGATTGCAGGGGATTGACAAACCGGAAACGACGTGCTACCGTATGGAAAGAATTCGAACAATCGTTCGGATGGATGATTCCCAAGGGGGCTGTTATGTCTTATCAGAAACTGTTGACGGTGCAGGACATTTCCTGTGTCGGGCAATGTTCGCTGACCGTTGCGCTGCCGATTTTGAGTGCGGCCGGTCATGAAACCTGCATTCTTCCGTCTGCCGTGCTGTCTACGCATACGGCGGGCTTCAAAGGCTTT
>JAUMVL010000292.1 GCA_030530185.1 Clostridia bacterium
GTCGGGACAGAGCGCAGCCAGGTTGACGATCTGCTCGATGTTGCCGCTCGCTTCCTTTATGCCGACGATGTTCTCACAGTTATCCATCATTTTGCGCATCGTTTCGGGCAGCAGATTTAAGCCGGTCCTTGATGGCACGTTATAAGCAATAATCGGTGTGCGAACCTGCTCGGCAACGGCGCAGTAATGTGCGACAAGGCCGTCCTGCGTCGTCTTATTATAATATGGGGTAACAATCAAAAGGCCGTCCGCGCCAACCGCCTCCGCAAAGCGACTGCGCTCGATCACCTCTTCCGTGTTGTTGCCGCCCGTCCCGACGATGACCGGGATCCGGTTTCCGACGCGCTCCACAATAAACCGCGTCAGCTCCTCCCGCTCCTCATTCGACAGCGTGGATGCCTCCGCTGTAGTACCCAACGCAACGATCGCGTCCGAACCGGCCGCAATCTGCAATTCGATGATGGTTCCGAGCGCAGAATAGTCGATTGCGCCGTTGTGGAACGGTGTGATCAAGGCAACCGCAGAACCGGTAAAAATGCTCATGAAAAGCTCCTTTCCAAGCGTCCGGTTGAAAACAATCTTTCGCCGGACATTCTTCCGAATGATGATATATTTTACCATTCAGCGGGATTCTTGTCAATTCTCTTGCAGGGTTGGAATCCACGACCGGACCGTTTCTTCGGTCTCGGCGATTGCGAACGCAATACTTTCGGCAAGATACGGCATCGATGCGAGCGCCTGTTCCAAGGTGTTTGCATTGTGACCGACTTCCACAAGCAGGCAGTGCGCACCGATATGCTGATTGTACCGTCCCTTTTTTTCACGAATCGGCCGCGTAAAGTTCGATGCAAACTCGTTCAGATGCTCGGTAATCCGGCTTGCCAATGCAAAATTCGTCTGATAATACGGCTTGTCCGAATATGCTTCTCCCCTCCCGACCACAAACATCATCCGTGCGCACTCCGTTCCGTTGACGGTTACATAATCCGCCGGAGCTTTTGGATCGTTTCCGTAGGCATCCCGATGCAGATCGATAAACAATACAAGGGAAGGATAGCGTTCGGCATAGGCGCGCATGGTCTGTTCACTTCGCTCATACGCGGAAGCAAGCTTTGGCGGCTCATGATTGGTTGTATCATGGATCACACAAAAGCCGTATTGCTTTTCCAGGATCTCCTTCAGCCGTTCACCCACGGCGACAACGCTGCGCGTCGAATCCGAAGTGCGCCATTTGGAGCTTTCCCGATATGGATTCTGTTCGGTTGGGAAATAGGCTTCCTGCGTATGTGTATGATAGATCAGGATTTTTGGCTCCGTGCCGCGCAGGGAGATTCCGTTCTCATAGCGCAGATACGAAACAGAAAGCGGCGCAAAAGCCCTTCCTGCCTCCATCCTGTCCGTTTGGATTTTCTGTGCCGCAGATACGGCGGTTTCGATCGCCGTTTCTGCTGCCCGCATGAAACGGGTTGTCCTTTTCGCAAGCTCCGCGCGATCAAAACTTGCATTTCGTTGTCCGAGGGAAAGAACCGCTATGACACCGCCCACCGTCAGACAAAGAACGATCCAAGCCGTGACAAGTCCGAAAATCAAAACAGAATGTGTTCTTGCCTGCATATCGTTTCCTCCTGTGTTAGAACGATATGCATTTGGAAGAATCCTTATTGCAGAAGATTTTGAAGGATACCGACGTTCTTTTGGTGAACGGCAAGGTTGATTGTATCGGATAACAGCTTCGATGCATTTTGGACCAGCAGATCAATGTCCTTGGGCGTTACGCACAGCGTACGCACCGCATCCAGCCGCGTATCGTTCTCCTCCATTCCGGAGGCTTCCGAAATCAATGCCGGTGCGCTCACAACAAGCGGCATTCCGATCGCGATAACCGGTACGCCAAGCGATCTTTTATTTAAGGAAGGCTGAAAGTTTCCGATTCCTGCGCCGGGCGAAATGCCTGTATCGTTCATCTGCAAGACCGTTCCAAGGTGTGCAATTTCTCCGGCAGCCAAAGAGTCGATCACGACCACGCCGTT
>JAUMVL010000293.1 GCA_030530185.1 Clostridia bacterium
AAAGCTCCCGCGTGATAGTATGCTGGCGCTTGTCCTGCCCAATGCGCAAAAGACGCCGGCGCCTGCTTCGATGGATCAGGTGTTGAACAGCTCACCTGCAGAGCAGCTTGGCTATACTGCACCGACCAAATTGCGATATGGAGCAACAACGGTCCGGTCTTCAAAGCAAAAGAACAAGAAAATCGGATCGTATCAGGCCATTCGTGCGGAACTCTCGCAGAAAAATCGGGACGAACAGTGGGCGAATCCACAAGCACAAGCTGCTTCATCCGCACAGACAGAATCTGTTTTGCAGCGGCAGGCCCCGGCACCGACGTTAGCAGCGTTCATCGAAGAACAAAAGAAACGCGAAACCGGGGAGCTGCAAGGGGAGGCCACACTCGCTTTCACACCTGCTGCACACCCGCTTTCTTCGGAAAAAACGGATTCGTTAACGGAGCCTTATCTCTTTGAAACGAAAATGGATCCGATCCCGGCGTCGGATTGGAATCCGAATGCTGAACTCGATCGAGCGCCTGCAACCATCGACGACGCGGACGGAGAAGGCATGGATCGAAGCGCAGCGTCTGATCCGGCTTCTTCTGTGGAACTGCAGCCGGAACCGGAATCAATCTGGATTGCGGAAGCCGAAGATACAGACCGCATGATTCCGCTTTCGGAATCATGCCATGCGCCTGTGGAAAAACCCGCTGACCAAAAGACCACCGAGCCTGGTGATCTGTACATACCGGCACAGGATCCCGTTGCAGAGCATTCCACGCTGCCCGAGTACACGGACGGAGCAGAGTCCCTTGTCTCTATCCAACTGAACGAACAGTCGTACGCGCAAAAGCAGACGGATCCAACAAATCCTTTGATGGAAAATCTGCAGAACAATTCTGGGACTTGTTTTGAAGATTCCCTTCAGGAAATTCGGATCATTGAGGTCCATCCAAGGGAGAAACAAAGAAAGATTCGACTGCATCCAATCCTTCGGGTGGAACGGAAGGAGTAAAGAAATGGATTGGTATTGGATTGTCATCCTGGTACTTGCGGCGCTGTTATTGGTTGCGCTTGGTGTGGGACTTGCGTTTTTTCTGTATCTATGCCTGCCGCAAAGAGGATCGTCTGCAAGTTTGGAGGGCGATGAGGGACGAGCATTGTATCCGCATGTTCCATTTATCAAGGAAAAAGCAAAGCAGAATGCGAAGTATCGGCATGAGCTTGTAACCTGTTCCGCCTTTGACGGAATCATGCTTCGCGCAAAACTCTACCCGAATGTGAAATCGGATCGGGTTCTTCTCTTGGTGCATGGATTTCACAGTTCCATTTCCTGGGATTTCGGAGCAAGTTTCGAATGGTACCATAATGCCGGATATACGATATTGGCACTGGATGATCGTGCTCACGGAAGCGAAGGCCGCTTTATCGGCTTTGGCGCGTTGGATCAAAAGGATGTTTTTTCCTGGATGAATTGGACCGTTGATCGATTCGGCACCGATATTAAAATTGCGGTCATCGGCGTTTCGATGGGCGCTGCAACGGTTATGCTCACAACCGGGAACCATCCGATCCCACAGCTATGCTGCGCAGTTGAGGATTGCGGTTATACAAACCTTGCAGATGTGATTCGACACGTCATGCGGAAGAATCATTATCCGAATATTCCTGTAATCCCGTTGGCTTCGCTTTGGAGTAAGATCCTTGCCGGATATTCGTTTTCCGAGACGGATGCGGAAGCTGCTGTTTCAAAATCCCATGTTCCGACACTGTTTATCCATGGCACAGCCGACGGATTCGTTCCGTTTCCTCTGATGGAGCGCGTGTATACGGCTTGTTCCGCGCCAAAGGAAAAAGCCGTATTTGAAGGGGCGGTTCACGGCGAATCCAGCTATCTCGAACCGGAACGATACCGAAAGACGGTATTATCGTTTCTTGACAAGTATATGAATTGAACGTGAAAGAACCGATTCAATCGATCGGTTCTTCTTGTAATGCGAAAACCCCGCCATAGTGGCGGGGTTCAGTAGAGGTTTACCGGTGA
>JAUMVL010000037.1 GCA_030530185.1 Clostridia bacterium
GCACTTGGCACACAGACGGATATCGACCAGTATCAATTCGATTATCGAACCATCACCGAGCCGGAGATCTCGATCGCCAATGCACAAAATCCCGACAAAACGGTCATCATTGCGGTTCCGGTTGAACCGATTGCGTTTGACGGAAAAACGTTCGTTGTCTGTTTTATTGAGATTGATATGCAGGTGATGCTGCAGGGCGTTTCCATGCAGACGCAAAACTCGGAGGCGACATACTGTAATATTTATACGCGCGATGGTGTCGCGCTGAGCAATGCGATTCTCGGCGGCTTTGCTGTGGAGGACAATCTTCTGAAAGCGATGGAGCATGCCGACTTTGAGGAGGGGTATTCGCTGCAGACGCTTCTTGACGACTTTACCGAAGGGCGAAAGGGCGCAGTATCCTTTTCGTATAATGGAGTACAGGAAACGTTGAGCTACGTGCCGGTGGAGGGGACCGACTGGCTGTTGACCTATCTGATTCGGGAAAGCGTCATCAGCGAACAGATCCGAACGGTATCGGACGGCATCATTCGTCGCAGCTTGCTTCAGTCCGCTTTAGCGGCGCTTGTGCTGCTCATTCTATTCAGCATCATCATTGTGCAGACCAAGCGTTCCGCAAAGATTGCACTGGAGAAGGAGACGGCCGAGGCGGAGAACCGCGTCAAACAGCAGACGCTGGAACAACGGCTTGCACTCCAGGAAAAGCTGCTCGAACAGGAACGGCAGGGGCAGCAGCAGCACAAGCTGATTACGGCGCTGGCATCGGACTATTGGAGCGTTTACTATATTGAACTGGACCGGGATCACGGCATCTGCTATCAATCGCACGCGGACATAGACAACGGATTCAAGGTTGGAGATGAGTTTCCGTATCTTGAATCGGTCACGGCTTATGCGAACCAGTATGTGACAGATGCATATCGGGACGAGTTTCTGCACTTTGTACAGCCGGATTCCGTGCGTGCGGGTCTGCGCGATGAGCGCGTGATCTCCTATCGGTATATGGTGTATCGCCACGGACGCGAGTCGTATGAGATGGTTCGGTTTGCGGGCGTACATCATTCGGAGACCCCGGAAGATCAGCTGATCCATGCGGTCGGTGCATGCTTTACGGACGTCGATGCGGAAACCCGCCGTGCCATGGCCCAGAACGAAGCACTCGGCGCTGCGCTTGTCGCGGCGGAGGAGGCGAATAAGGCCAAGACCACATTTTTGTCCAACATGAGCCATGAGATCCGTACCCCGATGAATGCAATCATCGGTCTCGACAACATCGCGCTGAACGATCCGAATACGCCGCAGGTTACGCGCGGATATTTGGAAAAGATCGGCGATTCGGCCGAGCATCTGCTGAATCTGATCAACGATATTCTGGATATGTCGCGGATCGAGTCCGGACGGATGATGCTGAAGAACGAGGAGTTTTCGTTCTCCAAACTCATGGAAACGATCAATACGATGTTCAGCGCGCAATGCCAGGAAAAAGGCTTGGATTACCAGTGCCACATCAACGGATCGGTCGATGATACTTACATTGGCGACAACATGAAGCTGCGACAGGTGCTGATTAGTATTCTTGGCAACGCAGTCAAGTTTACGCCGGAGGGCGGAAAAGTTGCAATGACCATTGAACGTACGGCACAGTTCGAGGGGAAAACGACGCTGTGTTTCCGGGTTTCCGATACCGGAATCGGAATCAGCAAGAAATATCTGCCGCATATTTTCGAGGCGTTCAGCCAGGAGGATTCTTCGACCACAAACAGGTACGGCAGCTCGGGACTCGGATTGGCCATTACAAAGAACATCGTCGAGATGATGAACGGCAATATTCAGGTTGAGAGCGAGAAGGGTGTTGGTACGACATTTACCGTCGTTGTAACGCTGATCAATGCGGAGCAGCACGCCGAGGAAAGTACAGAGATCAATCCGCAAGACATGAGCGTACTGATTGTTGATGATGACCCGATCGCCTGCGAGCATGCCAAACTGGTTCTGGGCAAGGCCGGGATTGCATCCGAGATTGCAGCTTCCGGCTTGGAAGCCATCGAAATGGTGAAACTAAGGCATGCGCGGCGTGCACCGTATAATCTGATCCTTGTGGATTGGCAGATGCCTGAGATGGACGGCGTGGAGACGACGCGCCGCATCCGTGAAATCGTCGGAAACGAATCGGCGATTATCATCCTGACCGCTTATCGGTGGGACGACGTTTTGGAGGAAGCGGTGCAGGCCGGCGTCGACAGCTTTATTCCCAAGCCGCTCTTTGCAACCACGGTAATCGAGGAATTCAAGGAGGCGGTCAAGCGGAAAAAACTGTCGACGAAACGGGAAGAACGCCGTGCCGATCTGACCGGCCGCAGGATTTTGCTTGCGGAGGATATGCAGGTGAACGCCGAGATCATGCAGATGGTGCTTCAGATGCGCGAAATGGAGACGGATCTTGCGGAAAACGGCAGAATCGCCGTGGAAAAGTTCGCCGAACATCCGGAGGGATATTATGATGCAATCCTGATGGATATGCGCATGCCGGAAATGGATGGTCTGGAAGCGACCCAAATCATCCGCGCCATGGAGCGTTCCGACGCGAAAACGATCCCGATCATCGCGCTGACGGCAAACGCCTTCGACGAGGATGTGCAGCACAGTCTGCAAGCCGGACTGAATGCGCATTTGAGCAAGCCGGTCGAGCCGGAAACCTTGTTTGAAACGCTGGAGCTGCTGATCCCTGCGTGAGAAAACGAATCATTCTTTTACAGAACGAAAGCACACAGAACGCCTGTGTGCTTTTATAGGTTGTTTGGGTTATGCGATTGTGAATGACACAAAGTCCGCGGCATCGGGACCCTGATAGCGGAAATAGAGCGCATGGACACCTGCCTCAATCGAAAGCGGTGCGCTGCCGTTCATCGGAACGGTCGCAATAATTTTCTTGCCGTCAGGATCGGTCGAGACAACGAACTTGCCGGTACCGCGTCCGGTGACGGAAATCTTGTTTTCCGTGCCGTCAAAGTCAAAATACTTGAACCCCGCGACGGAACCGTCGCGCATATTGGCGATGTATTGATCGCCGTTTTCTTCGCGGTCTTTGCCGGACTGCGTAAAGTACGGATGCGCTTCGAGCCGCTTTTTCGGATTCTTCCCGTCCACGCGGCCGGTCTCGTGGTTCTTTGCCCACAGGTTGCACGCGATCCGCGCTTCGTAGGTGCCTTTGCCGATCAGCGGCTTGCCGTTCAAACCGCAGCTTGTCAGTTCCGCCTGCTTGAAGCCGCCGTCCGGCGTTCTTTCCAGTTTCTCCGCGCAGGCTTGTCTTGCGTAACTGCTTCTGTCCGTCTGCCGGTGGTAGAAGATGTACCAATCATCCCCGATATTCAAAAGCCCGCCATGCGTGTTGCCGAGATAGTTGTTTGCATGGCTCTCGTCCTCGTTGCCGTTGAGATATAGATCTCCGAGATCGACCAGTACGCCGCCGTAGGTAAAGTCGCGGTCGGGGTAATCGCTCATGGCATAGCAGAGATCGTGGTTATACTGGGAGGAATACACGAAGCAGTACTTTCCGTCTACTTTACGGATAGAGGATGCTTCAAAGAACGCATGTGGGAACGCGCCTTCCTTGCCCTTGATCGGGAAGATCACCTTCGGTTCCTGCTTGATGGTCACCATATCGGGTTCCAGCTCCATGACCACGCCGCCGTCGTTGCGGAGATTATGCCAACGGGAGGCGACAAACGGAACCTTCGTTTCAAAGCCCGAATACAGCCATACTCTGCCGTCGTCGTCGGTCAGCACACCGGGATCGAACGGGAACTGTTCACCGGACTTCTTGCCCCATACCTTGCCGCTTTTATGATGCACTTTGCCGTAAAACTCATATTTGCCTGCAGGGGTATCACAGACGGCGACGCCGAACTCGCCCAAGAAGTCAAAGGCGTAATAGAGATAATATCGACCATCCGGACCCTGCGTCACGTCCGGCGCATACAAACTGCGGATGCCGAGCTTGTTGCCCGGATCCTGCGTTTTCCGATAGATCACGCCCTCATAGCGCCAGTCGGAAAGATCATCCACTGGCGCGCTCCAGCAGACATAATCGTTGACGCAGAAGATCGGCGCACCGAACGCGTCGTGGCTGCCGTAGACATATACGCGATCGCCGAACACATGGGGTTCGCCGTCGGGGACGTACTCCCAACTGGGAAGATAAGGGTTATAGACCTGCTGTTTCATAAGCACCTCCGCATCATACTGTATTGTCAGTATAGCAAATCGGACGCCTCTTTTCAATCCGGATGATCAAAAAAGCCCAAAAAGCGGAAGCTTTCCGGGCTTTGCAACGAAACAGGTGTGTTTTTTTGATTGTTGAATCAGAGGTTTTCGTTTTTCAGCGCGTCGATCGGATTATCCTTTTTGATCTTGCGCGCGGCATAGAGCATCGTCACAAACACGACGAGGAACACGCTGAACACAGCAATGACAACGCTGTACCACGGGATGTAGAATGACTGCTCGATTGTGCCGGACATGACTTTCCAGATCAAGAACGTGAACAGCGCGGCAGCGGGCAGACCCCAAAGCAGCCCCTTCAGTCCGTAGATGATGCATTCATAGTTCAGCATCTTCCGGAAGCCCTTTTCTCCGAGACCGATGGATTTCAGCATCGCAAACTCCCGGCGGCGCAGGAGGATGTTTGTCGTGATCGTGTTGAACACGTTCGCCACCGCGATCAGCGAGATCAGGATGATGAATCCATAAGCGAAGATATTCACGATCACGATCAGCAGACGCTCCATCTCGCTGCTCTCCGCAAGGTCGTTCACACCGAGTCCGTTCATCGTTTCGGCGACGTTCAGCATTTCCGCCGCAGCGGCAGAGTGATTATCCGCCTGGAAGCAGAAAGCGGCGTTCTGCCGGACGGCAGCAGCGGTTTCAGCGTCGAGCACCTCCGCCATGCGGCTATAGGGATACAGGATCGCACCGTTGCCGGGCAGGATGATCCGGGTCGTCTTGCAAGGGGCGGCGATGGTCAGCGAAAACGTACGATACAGCGTATCCTCCGGCACGACCTCGAGCTTGCTACTGTCGAAGATCGATACATCGAACGTGCCGGTCTGCTCATAGGCGAGCAGTGCGTTGCCGAGGATCGAGTTGCCGTCTGCGTCGGACGCGTTCAGCCGGATCATGTCGGTCGCATCGTAGAAACCGACCTGTCCTTCTTCGATGCCGAGCGCGCGGAGCGCCTCGGTTGGCAGGATTCCATCCGGCGCAAAGAGCGTCTTGTTTTCGGGAAGAGTCCGTTCATGCTTTGCGGCGACTTGGATCGGGAACGCAGATGGATCGACCGTGTTGAACCTTTTAAAAACCAACTTGCCGTCTTTATAGGTGCGGTCCGTACGCTCGTTGACCAGCATTCCCTGCGGCGCGTAATCGAAATACGCATCTGCCGGCTGACCGTTCTCCGTGGCGATCTTGCGGAACGTATCGTCGTCCACAAACAGGATTGGCGGATAGATCGCCTCCTCGGCAGCATCCGGGGCAATCTCATACAGGTCTTTGTAATCAGCGGACAGATCAGCGGTGCGAAATGCCGTGTTAAACCGGTCTTGGACATAATAGCTGCCCGCGGTGACGGTCTCCGCTTCCGCAAGCCGCTTGTAAAGCGTCTCGGGCGCTTCCTCGCCCTGATAGTATACATAGATGTCCGCGGCGTTCACGTCGCCGATGACACCATTGATCGAATCGCGCAGGTACGAGGTCAGCGAGCTTGCCGAGATGAACAGCACGATGCTGAGGAACAGCGATAAAACGGTCGCGCGGTAACGCTTGCGGTTGCGCTTGAAATTTTTGGCGGCCATCATGCCCTCAAACCCGAACAGCTTTTGCGTAAGCCGCGACGTTTTGACTTCGCGGATGGACAGCTTAACGTCGTTGCTTTGGCGAATCGCGCTGATCGGATCGATCTTCACCGCGCGGAGCGCCGGAATGCGGGCAGAAAGCAAGGTGGTAACGAGGCAGACGAGTACCGAGATGGCGAGCATGACCGGACTGATGACAAGGTGCATCCGCACGCCCGATGCGGCGGTGGCGTCGCTCATCATCCGTACGAGCATCTTGGATACGACGCGCAGCGTTACGCCGATGCCGACAAGACCGAGCAGCAGCCCGAGCCCGATGCCGATAAAGCCGAGCAGCAGCGCTTCATACCGCACCATCGCGCGGATCTGCTTTTTGGTCGCGCCGATGGAGCGCAGGATCCCGAACTGGCGCGTGCGCTCGGACACGGAGATCGCAAACGAATTGTAGATCAGCGAGATCGAACCGAAGGCAACGAGCGCAACGAGCATGCCGGCAATGCTGTACAGCGTGACAATCAGCGCGTTATCGGATGCGCCGTAATAGCGCAGAATCGAAAGGTGTCCCGTAATGTTGTCGGAAATTGTCTGCGTATTGCGGAAGTTTTGATAGAACAGCGGCATTTTCAGCGTGGCAAACACGCGATATTCGCCGATGCCCTCGCCGACGGTCAGCGCCCGGTAGCAAAAGCGCTCCGGCTCAATGAATCGGTCAAAATCGGCATAGACGCCGACGACCGTATAACTGCATGTTTGCGGCGAGGCTATCGTTTCGCCGCCTTCTTCGCCTTGATAGGGACGGCGCTCGTTCAGGACGTCGCCGTTTGCGGCAACGCGTTTGCCGATCGGCAGCGACAGCGTCTGTCCGATCGCGCCCTCCATGCGTTCGCGGATTTTCCGACTGGTCAGTCCGCTTTCGGAGAACCAGTCGGCGGGGAGGAGCAGCTCGTTTTCGTTTTGCGGCATCCGACCCTCGGCAAGCCGCACCGACAAAAGTCCCTTCGGATCGGCGCCGAGCGCGTCAATGCAGAGCAGCGGACGGCGATCTTCGCCTGTGCCGGTTTCATCCGACCAGCCGACAAGCTCCCACATCGTGCTGTCCTTGACCGCGTCCTGCGCGGCGGCGGCAGCGGCGCTGTCCCTGTCGAGACCGTAATAGTAGACTTGATAGTAGCCATCGGATGCGCCCTCGGTGTCCAGCATGAACATCAGGCCGCTGTATGCGCCCTCCAAAACGGCCACGACGAGCGCCATGCTGAGCATAATACCGATGATGGTTGCCCAGGTGCGCGTCGGGTTTTTGGCAAGCGTCTTGCGGACGGTACGGTGCAGAATGTTCATGCGTTCTTCCCCCGAATCCGCTCGTCTTTGGTGATGCGGCCGTCCTCGATTGCAAGGATGCGGTCAGCCTGCAGCGCGATATTCTCATCGTGTGTAATCACGATCAGCGTCTGGTTGTACTTGCGGTTACTGAGTTTCAGAAGCTCGACGATCTCCTGACTGTTTTTCGAATCGAGGTTGCCGGTCGGTTCGTCGGCAAGCACGACGGTCGGCGCGTTCATCAGCGCGCGGCCGATCGAAACGCGCTGCTGCTGTCCGCCGGAAAGCTGGTTGGGCAGGTTGCTTTTCCGGTCGGTCAGCTTCAGCGTTTCCAAAAGCTCGTTCAGCCGCTCGGCGTTGACCCGGCGTCCGTCCATCAGCACGGGCAGCGTCATGTTCTCGACGACGTTCAGCACCGGGATCAGGTTGTAGAATTGATAGATCAGACCGACCTCGCGGCGACGAAAGATTGCGAGCTTTTCCTCGTCCTGCGCATACACGTCCTGCCCGTTCAGGTAAACCTTGCCGCTTGTCGGACGATCGACGCCGCCGAGAATGTGCAAAAGCGTCGATTTGCCGCTGCCGCTCGGGCCGATGATCGCAACAAACTCGCCCTTTTCCACGCCGAAAGAGACGTCGTTCAGCGCGCGGACCTCGTTTTCGCCCGATCCGTAAACCTTGCAAAGATGTTCTACCTGTAAAATATTCATGATGGGGATCTCCTTTTTCACTTGCTTTGCGTTCAGTTTATCAGACGAAAGTGACAGTTCGGTGACAGCTTTCTTAAGAAACCCCGTTTTTTTATGAACGTTTTGTGAAGGAATGCAGGTTCAGATGCGAATTGCTTTGATGCAAGGTCAGAAAAGAGAATTTGATTGCCGGCACTCCGCGGCGCGTGCTATAATAAAATGGCCGCGTAAAGACTGCGTATCAAAGCCGCAAAACCTTTGTACCGATCGGACGATCTCGCTTGACAGCATGCAAGCACAGTGGTACAATGCGGAAAATTTGGAAAAGGAGCGTTTTGTGCTTCCATACAAAGCGAACGACATAGATGGATACGATGAACAATGCTTCCAACGAATACCGTCTTGCGCGAAAGCGCGGGCAGAAGCAGTACCACGACGACTTGCGGCGCGGCGTTTCGCCCTACCCAAAGGTGCTCGATGAGATCCTTGCCGATCAACCCGTTGCGGGTCGTACGGAGCTCGGCATATTCGACATCCCGATAGATCGCATCGTCGGTACCGTGACGGCAGGGCGCAGAACTGCATTCTCGACGGGCTTTATGCCGCTGTTGGAGGAGCAGACCGAGTTTGGCATGAAGTGGATTTCGCTCTGTGCCGATCACCTTGGGACCACCGGTATCCGAGAACCGATTCGCTGCTATGAATACCTCGGCGAATTCTATGTGCAGGAGGGCAACAAGCGCGTCAGCGTGCTGAGATATTTCGGCGCGACGAGCGTGTCGGCATCCGTGTTGCGGATCGTTCCGGCATGGGAGGATACGCCGAGGATGCGCATCTACTATGAATTTTTAGAATTCTTCCACAGCAGCCGCCTGTATGCGATCCGCTTTCACCGTGAGGGACAGTACCGCAAACTCGTCGCGGCGCTTGGCTTTTCGCCCGAACATATCTGGACGGCGGAGGAGCAGCAGGCCGTACAAAGCCTGTTCACGCGCTTTACAAAGGCGTCCGAAGGGATCGCGCTGCCGAGCGGAGCCACCGTGGAAGACGCATTTTTGAACTTTCTCTGCACCTATTCGATCGATGAGATCCGCCAGATGTCGTCGGATGCGCTGCACAGCGCGATTGCGGCGTCGGCAGCCGAGGTGGATGCATCGGTATCGGTTTCGCTGGAAATGGAGCCGGTGGAAAAGAGCGTATTCGGACGCCTCTATGACGCGGTTTTTCTGCCCGATACGCTCAAAGCCGCATTCATTCACGCGCTTTCCCCCGAGACCAGCGACTGGATTGCCGCGCACGAGGAGGGGCGTCGCTATGCGGAACAGGAATTCGGCGGCAAGGTGACCACAACGGCGTATTTCGTCAGCGAAGCGGAGAGCGCCGATGCGCTGATGAGCCGCGCAGTCAAGGAGGGCGCACAGGTCATCTTTGCGACGACACCGTCCCTGATGACCGCCTGCCGCAGAGCTGCCGCGGCGTACCCGCAGATCAAGATCCTGAACTGCTCGGTCATTATGCCGTATCCGGGTGTGCGGACGTATTACAGCCGCATCTACGAGGCAAAGTACATCTCCGGTGCGATTGCCGGCGCAATGTCCGAGACCGGACGTCTCGGATATATCGCATCGAGCCCGATTTTCGGCGTGCCCGCGGGCATCAACGCATTTGCGCTCGGCGCACAGCTGACCAACCCGCGCGCCCGCGTGAAACTGCGCTGGTCGTGCGTCGATGCCGATCCATTGAAAGATTTGATCGACGCCGGCGTTGACGTGATCTCCAATCGCGATCTGCCGATGCCGTCACGGCCGCAGGCGCATTGGGGATTGAATCGGGTCAAGTCCGATCATAGCTTACAGCCGCTGCTTGCACCGTATTGGAACTGGGGCGAGTTTTACCGCAAGCTGCTGGGCGATATTTTACAGGGGCATTGGGAGGACAACGCCTTTGGCAGCGCCGCACAGGCGGTCAATTATTGGTGGGGCATGCAAAGCGGTGTCGTTGACTTCATGATGCCGAACGATCTGCCCGAGGGCGTGCAAACGCTGGCCAAAATGCTGAAAAAGGAGCTGTCGGGCGAAAGCCTCTTGCCGTTCTTTCGGACCATCGTCGCGCAGGACGGCACGGTGCAGTCGGACGGAACGCGCCTGTTCAGCCCGCAGGAGATTTTGAGGATGGACTGGCTTTGTGACTCGGTCGACGGCGAGATTCCACCGTTTGAACGGGTTCTGCCGATGGCGCAGAGCATCGTCCGGCTCGAGGGCATCTATCGCGATACGCTGCCGCCGCAGGAGGAGCCGAACCGTTCATGAAGATTCTTGTTTTGTCCGATCAGGAGGATGCTTACCTTTGGGATTATTACCGCCCCGGGCGGCTCGATGCCTACGATCTGATCCTTTCTGCAGGCGATCTCAAGGCGTCATATCTGAGCTTTCTGGTGACGATGGCGCGCGTTCCCGTGCTGTATGTCCATGGCAATCACGACAGCAACTATGCGGTGCTCCCGCCGGAGGGATGCGATTGCATCGAGGATACGCTGATCGAGTATCAGGGGATCCGGATCCTCGGACTCGGCGGCTGCTGCAAATATAAGCAGGCGCCGCATCAGTATACCGAAAAGCAGATGCAGCGCCGTATCGCAAAGCTGCGTTGGAAATTGCGCAGAGCCGGCGGCGTCGATATCGTCCTGACGCATGCCGCGCCGCAGGACAACGGCGATTTGCCGGATCATGCCCATCGCGGGTTCGCCTGTTTTTTGGATCTGATCGACCGATGGCATCCGAAATTCTGGGTGCACGGTCACACGCACCTGAACTACGGCGTCGAACGCCTGCATACCTATCACGGGACGCAGATTGTCAATGCGTGCCAGCGCTACGTCATCGAGATCGATCCGCCGAGCGAAGCCGAGCTCGCAGCCCGAAAGCGGCATTACCGCTTCCGCCCGGACAAAACAAATTGAAACATACGAGGAGCTGCCGATCGGGCGGCTCTTTGCATAGCAGGTTTTTCTTGCCATCCGAATCGGACTGTGTTATTATATACAATATTTTTCGGAGGAACCCATGCCGGAAATTCGGTTACGAACCCGAGAGCAGATAGAAGCGTTGTCGCTGATCCCGCGTTGCGATGAGCTTGCTTTCGTGCGCCTTTTTCGGATGCTGCAGCAGGGAATGCCGTTGATTCTGTCGGACGAAAACAGCTGTTTGCTTGTGCAGAGCGATCCGTTGGCGCCGACGTGGATTTGGACCGCAAACGACTGTTCGGATGAGACGCTTGCCGGGATTCTGTTTTCCCTTTCGGCGCTGCGCAAGCAAGGAAGGCTGCCCGCGCTGGTTGCCAAGAATCGCTTTATGCGGCTTGCCGCACTTGCGTTTGAATCGGAGATTGTTAAAAAGCAGCATCTGACCGTTTACCGTATGGCGCACTTACAGCCGTTTTCGGCGGCCGGCGAACGAATTCCGGGCAGGGAGGTTTTACCCGAGACGGCGGGTGAACTGATAGCAGCGCTTGCCGCAGTCGACGGCGAGACCTTGACGCCTGCGCTGCAGCGCGACATGGGGGCGGCGTTTTCCAGGAGCCATGAGACCTTTGCATGGCGGACAGAAGCGGGGGAGATCGCTTCCATCGCCAAGGTTGCGGAGGTTGGGACAACCTATTCGGACATTCATACGGTTTATACGCGGGAATGCTTGCGAAACCACGGCTACGCAAAGGCCCTGCTTTCGAGCATTTGCATGGATCTTCTTGCCTCGGGCCGAACGCCGATGCTCTATGCCGACCGCGACTATGCGCCGTCGAATGCGACGTACCGCGAGCTCGGGTTTACGGAGGGCGCGCGCCTGACCGCATTGCGGCTGAAATAGCGGTATCGTTCACGGTTTTCTCACAAAAAGAGCTTGTGAAGAGCGATAAAACGGGCTATACTGAAAGAGAACCCAAGGAAAGGAAGAAACGAGCATGGACGAAGGATTGAGGAGCAATTGGAAAAAGGTCGGCAAGGATTTTGCAACGCTTGGCAAGGACCTCGGCAAGACGCTCGCCAAAACCGTGCGGACCGGTGTGAACCGTGCGACCGAATGGGCCAACGAGAAGGAGGAGACCGCCTCCGAACGGGCATCCGAAGCGAAGGAAGCCGCAGCAGAGAAGGTCGAAACCGTGAAGGAAACCGTGGCCGAGAAGACCGAAGAAGTCAAGACAGCAGCCGCGAAGGTTGTGGAAACTGTCGCGGAGGCCGTTGCCGACAAGGCAGAGCAGGTCGCAGATGCAGCCGCCGAGGCACAGGAACCGAAGGAATAACCCCTTCCGATCAGGTGTCCGCTCCGAATTTCGGGGCGGATTTTTTGCTGTCTTGTCAGGATGGAACGGGTGTGATAAAATGGCTTCCATGAAGCGAACTCTTCTTGCCCTGATGATGCTTTTGCTGCTGGGGTGCACAAAAGGAAATACCGATCCCGCCGCTGCGGCAACTGTCATGCCGACTTTGGAACCGACTCCAAAGCCGAAGGTCGTTGTGCTTGCGCCCGAAATCGAGACGCTGCCGCCGTCCACACCGATTCCGACGCCGACCCCGTCGCCCACGCCGACACCCGAGCCCA
>JAUMVL010000294.1 GCA_030530185.1 Clostridia bacterium
GAGCTGCTTGGCGCTTGCGAACATGAACGATTCCCAGCACTGGCCCTCGTTCGCTTCGCCGTCACCGACGATCAAAAAGACGCGGTTCTTGCGGCCCTTGAGCTTATCGCCGAGTGCGAGGCCCGCCGCCTGCGAGGTGCCCTGACCGAGCGAACCGGTCGTTACGTCGATGCCCGGAGTCTTGTTGCGGTCGCAATGGCTCGGAAGCCGCGTGCCGCCGCGGTTCAGAGTCTTGAGCTCTTCATACGGGAAGTAGCCCTTCAGGGCCAGCGTGCCGTACACGGACGGACCCGCATGTCCCTTGGAAACCACGAGTTTGTCACGATCCGCCCACTTCGGATCTTCCGGACGGACGTTCATTTCCCGTCCATACAGCACGGCCAACACATCCGCAATGCTCATTGCGCCGCCGATGTGGCCGGAGCCGATCGAGTGGATCGCGTCAAGCGCTGCCATACGAATCTTTACGGCAAACGCCTGCAAAGCTTTCTTTTCTTTCAGTTCCATATCCTTCTCTCCTTTATTTGAGCGGCAACGTAGAACCATGCCGCAATGCTTTCACAACCGGGAGCTCTTCGCCGCTGAGGAAGCGGATCAGTGCCCCGCCGCCGGTGCAGATATAGCCGATCTTGTCGGTCAGCTTATATTTTTCGGTCGCCGTAATGCTGTCGCCGCCGCCGAGCACCGTGAATCCCTCGGTATCCGCAAGCGCCTGCCAAAGGGCCTTGGTGCCGTATTCGCTCGGTTCCTGCTCGAACACGCCCATCGGGCCGTTGACGAAAACCGTCTTGGCCGCAAGAATGATCTTGCGATACGTTTCCGCGCTCTCATGGCCGATGTCGATCGCACCGATGTCGCTCGGGATTTCGCCGAGCTTTGCTTCAAAGCGTTCGCCGTCTTTGACCCACGCAAGGTCGGTCGGCAGTACGATCTTTTTGCCGTACTCCGCATAGAGCGCCTTGGCCTTTTCATAGTACTCGGTGTAGTTCGATTTTTCGATAAACGCCGCGCTGCCCGCGCCGATGTCGTTGCCGAGCGCGATCAGGAAGATGTTTGCGACAAGGCCGCCCGTGAGGATCGTATCCGCGATCCCGCGCGAAAGAACGGTTTCCATCATCTGGAACGCATCGGAGATCTTCGCGCCGCCCAAAGAGAACACGCAGGGCCGGTTCGGCTCCTCCATGACGGAGGACACGGTGCAGTATTCCTTTTCAAACAGACGTCCCATCGCCGACGGAAGCACCTGTTCGAAGCCGCACAGGCTCGGCTGATCGCGGTGCGCCGCCGCAAACGCGTCGCACACATACAGATCCGCAAGCGGAGCGAGCTTTTCGACGAGCAGCGTTTTGGCCTGCTGCTCGTGCGTGAGGCGCAGCTTCATTTCAAAGAGCGTCTGCTCCTCCGAAACAAACCGCACGTTATCCAAAAGCAAAATATCGCCATCCTTCAGATTGCGAATTTCTTCTCTGGCCGCAGGGCCGCAGACGTCGTCAATCCAGCGGACTTCCCTACCGAGAAGTTCGGAAAGCACCTTCGCGTGCGGCTTGGTCGTATAAAAATTTTTGTATTCAATGTCGCTGCCCTGGTGCGCCATCAGGACAACCTTGGCGCCCTTGTCGGACAGCTCGCGAATTGTCGGCACGCAGGCCGTGATACGGTTGACGCTTTTCAGCGTCCCCGTACCACGATCCACGGGTTGATTGATGTCTACACGGCACAGAACCGTTTTCCCACGTACCGAAAGTTCGTCCAGCGTTCTGATTCCGAATCGCATTTTGAACCTCTCTTACCGTTTTCAGTTCTTCTTGAAACGACCGATCTTCAGGTATTCGTTCGTCTTTGCCGTGCCTTCCTCGCGGGTAAGCTGCATCTTGGTGCAGGCGCGGATCGCGTCCATCGTCTCGGGGATCGTGACGCTCTCCTGCGGAATGTTGATTGCAAACATGATGTCGTTGCCGCTCTCAACGATGCTGTCTTCCCAAAGGCCGATCTCGTACATATC
>JAUMVL010000295.1 GCA_030530185.1 Clostridia bacterium
AGGCTTGAAGAGACTCTTCCGCGCTCTCTAAGGACCGCTCTGCAGAGAATAAGCTGTCTTCATTAGTCGTGTGGCTGTCGTTCATGGCCCAGTCCACCTCATATCCGGTGAACGTGCCGATGACGTTTGCGGAATGCTCCGCCACCGAGCCCTTGAGGCGGCTCAGCATCGTCTGATACAGATAGGTTACTACCTGCTCCGCAATCTGCGCATCCTCATGGTATACGCGGATTTCCACAAATCGATCGGCGATATTGGAAACGGATATCAATTCTTCGATATACTGCTTCTCCGCATCGGTATGCATGATGGCCTTGACGTGATCCAAAATCTCCGAATCGAACGGGTAGATGCTCGTGTAAGCCAAAACAATACTGGTCTGCGGATCCTCGACGATACTCGCCACATCCGGATCGACCGTAAAGTTGGTTTCGACATAGAACTTCAGGCGGGAAACGCCGCGTTCGAACGGATTCATTTTATAATAGAGGCTATTGTCGAGATACTCCTGACGATGCTGTATCAGTTGTTCTGCGCGATCCATTTTGCGCTCGGCTTCCGGGATCTCGATCTCCAAACGTTTCGTCAAAGCTTTTTCTGCGCTTGAGATGGCCGTCTCCGCCGATATGACCGCATATTCCGCATTTTTGACATCTTCCGTTGTAATACGTTCCTTCTCATCCGTATTCAGCGCAGAGTAGATGCCGTACGCTCCGCCCAAAACAGCCGCAATCAACGCTAAGCAAAGAATCCATTTGAATCCTTTCAGGAGCATTGCCAAAAGGTCGGCAATCCTTAATTCGATCTCTTTGTTATTCATTTTGTTTCCTTTCAATCGTGATACTGCATTGTATCATAAACCCGCAAAATACGCAAGTCCGGGAATGCCGGTTCAAAACAGCTTCTTAATCGTTCCGAGCAGGCCGCGGGCGACGGATCGGCCAAGTTCGCGACCGATCGACGTCATTGTGCTCGATGCAACCTTTTCGAGCGGATTCTTTGCCTTTTTTGCGGATTTCTTTTTGGCTGCGGCTTTTTCATCCTTCTCTTTCTGTTTGGCCTCTTTTTCCTTCAGCTTTTCGGCTTCCGCCTGTGCTTTTTGTTCGGCCTCGGCCTGTTCGGTCCTCTCCTTCTCTGCTTTCAAAATCTCATAGGCCGATTCCGAATCGACTGACGTTTCGTATACGCCGAAAAGTGCGTCCGCCTCGATTTCCGCCGCTCTGCGTTCGTCATCGATCATGCCCATCATGGACTGCGGCGGAAGGATCGTCGCGCGCTCCACAATACTCGGAATACCTTTTTCATCCAGAAAACTGACAAGTGCTTCGCCCGTTCCAAGCGCCTGCAAAACCTCTTCGGTTTTGAAAGCCGGATTGGTTCGGAACGAGTTTGCGGCCGCGCGAATCGCCTTCTGTTCGGAGGGCGTATATGCGCGCAGGGCATGTTGCACGCGATTTCCGAGCTGAGCAAGCACCGCTTCGCTCAAATCGCCCGGCTGCTGCGTGATAAAATAAACGCCGACGCCCTTGGAACGAATCAAACGAACCACCTGTTCGATCTTGTCCAGAAGTGCGCGGGGAGCGTCCTTGAACAGGAGATGCGCTTCGTCAAAAAAGAAGACGAGCTTGGGCTTTTCCGGATCGCCGACCTCGGGAAGCTGTTCGAACAGCTCTGCGAGCAGCCACAGCATAAATGTCGAATACAGCAAAGGTGACTGAAACAGCTTTGCGCAATGAAAAATGTTGATAAATCCCCTTCCGCCCTCGTCGCACTGGATCCAGTCTGACAGCTGAATATCCGGCTCGCCGAAAAACTTGGTACCGCCCGCGTCCTCGAGCTGGAGCAGGGCTCGCAAAATCGCGCCGGCGCTCTGGCGGGAAACGTTTCCGAATTCGGTGATGAAGTCGGAAGCATACTCGGCAACGTAGCTTACCATTGCGCGCAGATCTTTCAAATCCGTCAGCAGCCAGCCCTTATCATCCGCAATGCGAA
>JAUMVL010000296.1 GCA_030530185.1 Clostridia bacterium
GCGGGTTTTTCCACATGGCCTCGGTATCCACCGCCACAAGCAGCACAACCGGCGCATTGAAGGCACACCGCGTAATCGCGCGGATCTTTTGCAAGGCCGCTTCGCTCTTTAACACATAGATGCGCTGCGGCTGATTGTTCTTTGCCGTCGGCGCAAGGCGTCCCGCCTCTAAAATACGGTTCAGTTTATCCGGCTCAATTGCCTTTGAAGAGAAGGCACGTACCGAATACCGTTCGGAAAGGATCTGATCAAATTCCATGCTGGGTTCCTCCGTCTGAAAGATATTTTTGCATCCCGACCAACGCAAGTCGCGTTCCGTCCTTCAGCCGGATCGCGTCAGGATGTCTGCCGTATTCCGTAAAGCCGCAGGCTTCATAGAGATGCCTTGCGCGCTCATTCCCCTCGATGTATTCCAGTTCAAGAACTGCGACGCCGCGCTGCCGCGCCGTTATCTCCATCTTGGCCATCAGCGCCTTGCCGAGGCCGAGGCCCCAGTATGCCTTTTTCAGTCCGATTGCAAGCCGTGCGCTGTGACGCGTTTTAATCGCATTGCCGAACGCGATCTGACAGTTTCCGGCAAGCTTGCCGTCCACCCATGCCGACAGCATCAGCTCGTTTTCGGAGGCAGCGATCTGCTTCAAAAATTGCCGTTCCCGGTCGACCGTCAGCTGCTGCCGCTCCTCGGGGTAGCGCATTGTGTAGTCCGTTTCCGCAGCAAGGCAGAAAAGATGTTCGATCTGCGCCTCCGCCTCGCTTGCTTCCGAACATTTTACAGTCGCAATACGTCCGTCTTTCAGATGAATTTGCTGTTCCGAAACCTTCATTTCATTCCTCCCAACCCTGCATCCGATCCATGATTGCATACAGCGCCAGGTATTTTTCGTTCGTCATGCCGACCGTTTCGCCGAGCTCCAGCACGCGCGTGCTGTCCTTGGACTGTTCCCAAACGGGAAGGCCGTCCCCGTTCGGATCGCCGGTTACCATAAAGTTTTTCATGTACTGCCCGATCGTTTGAGAAAGGGCGCGGTCGTTTTCGTCAAACAGCGGCAAATCGGACGGAACATTTCCGTAAAAATAGATTAGCTCGCCGCTGTGCCACGGGCCGAGCCGCCCGTTGGCTTTGCTGAAATAGTATTCATATGCGGGAATCCCGTTCTTTGCCGCAAGCCGGTTCAGGCAGTAATGCGGATAGTTGAAAAACACCACGCCGTAAATCTGCGCCCAGAAGCTGTCGGCCTCGGCATCGGTCGAAGGGGCATACAGCGCAAGCACCTCGTCGGCATACTCCTTGAAATATCCGCGCACTTTTTCCTCGTAGTTTTTCAAATTCGCATGTCCGAACAGGATGAACGGTCCGCTCTCCTCGGAATTGTATCCGTGCAGCAGCTGCTGTTCGTTGTGAATTCCCTTTTGATACGATTCATACGGCGTTTCGGTCAGCACATAGCCATCAACCGTCATATGGTGCTGCGTATAGGCCTCGTCCTTCAGCGTCTCACCGTCCAGGGCGCGAAGCTCCTCCACCGATGCTGCGCCGTAGCGCGCTTTCAGTTCCTTGCCGGACGCAAACGCTTCCTCCAAGGAGCGGAACGAATGCGGCGGCTCGACGGAAGCGACCGTGGAGCTTTCCAAGATTGCGCGATTGAACAGCCCTTTTGCGAGCGGCGAGGTGCACAGCGCGGATACGCTTGCGGATCCGGCCGACTCACCCGAAACCGTTACACAGTTCGGATCGCCGCCGAAGGACGCAATGTTGTCATGCACCCATTCGAGCGCCTTAATCTGATCGAGCAAGCCGTAGTTGCCGGTCGTACCGTTCGGCGACTCGGCAGCAATCTCCTCGTCGGCAAAAAATCCGAACACGCCGAGCCGATACGCCATGTTGACAACGATGATATTCTGTGCTTTTACGATGCCGCGACCTGCATAGTCGCCGTACCACGGCTGTCCGGTTTGCAGCGTTCCGCCGTGCACATACA
>JAUMVL010000038.1:0-3105 GCA_030530185.1 Clostridia bacterium
CGCAAGCGCCAAGCAGCTCGGCAATCTCGTCGTTTTGATCGACTGGAACAAGCGTCAGCTCGACGGCTACGGCGATGAAGTGCTCCCGATGGGCGATTTCGTTGCCAAGATGGAAGCGTTCGGCTTCGATACCGTCAAGGTCGACGGCAGCGACGTCGAAGCGATTGCCAAGGCGCTCGAGCGTACCCGCAAGGGTGGCGTGAAGCCGTACGCGATCATTCTTGACACCGTCAAGGGCCACGGCATCGCGGACGTCGAGAATACCGAAATGAACCACAGCATGCCCGTCAACGACGAGCGCTACGAAAAGTGGACGGCCGAGCTCAAAGCGGAATTGGCCGAACTGGAGGGCTGAAGCTATGTTGAAGATCGTTTATAACGGAGAAATGGATCCCCGCCTCTGCAAAGAGGTTTTGGGTGCAACGGTTGCCGAGATCGTGGACAACGATCCCGATGCGATCTTCCTCGATGCCGACCTGATGAGCTGCTCCGGTACGCTGAAGTGGGCAAAGAAGAACCCGACCCGCGCGATCGACTGCGGCATCGCCGAGTCGAACATGGCGGGCGTCGCCGCCGGTCTGTGCGTGGCAGGCTTCAAGCCGATCATCCACAGCTTCGGCCCGTTTGCGTCCCGCAGAATGTATGACCAGATCTTCCTGTCCGGCGGCTATGCCAAGAATGACATCACCGTCGTCGGCACCGATCCGGGTGTGACCGCGACGATGAACGGCGGCACGCATATGCCGTTCGAGGATGTTGCGCTGTACAACGTGCTGCCGCATTCGACCGTCATCGACGTGTCCGACCCGACGTGCCTCAAGAGCGTTTTGAAGCAGTGCGTGAATCGTCCGGGCATCAAGTACATCCGCGTCGGCCGTAAGCAGTATGCGCGCATCTACGAGGACGGCAGCGAGCTCGAAATCGGCAAGGCTGTCACGCTGCGCGAGGGCACCGATGCCGTCGTGTTTGCATCCGGCATCATGCTGCATGAGGCGATGAAGGCCGCCGCTTCGCTCGAAGCGCAGGGCGTTTCCGTCGCGGTTGTGGATTGCTTCACGATTAAGCCGATCGATGCCGATGCGGTTGCCGCATGGGCGGAAAAGACCGGTGCGGTTGTCGTGGCTGAGAATGCAAACCGTCACGGCGGTCTGTATGACACCGTGCTCGAAGTGCTCGGTGAGCGCTGCCCGGTTCCCGCGGCGGTCGTTGCGATCGAGGACGAGTTCGGCGAAGTCGGTACGCAAAGCTATTTGCAGGAGCGCTTCGGCCTGACGGCTGCGCACATCGAAGAGCAGCTCAAGAAGGTTATCGCAAGAAAGAAATAAGGCAAGCAGCCGGAAAGAAGACGTATGAAATTACAATTCGGATTCGGCACGGGCGTTCAGGAAGTGGAAGTGCCCGAGCGGAATTTTCTCGGCGAGCTGCATGCCAATGAAGTCAAAACGGAGCTTACGGGGGAAGCGGAGGTGCGCAGAGCGCTCTCCGCTCCCATTGGTTCCCCGCGCCTGAAGGAAATCGTTCATCCGGGCGAGACCGTTGCGATCATCACGAGCGACATCACGCGGCCGATGCCGACCTACAAGGTCATGCCGGCGCTGCTCGACGAGCTGTATGAGGCGGGCATCCGCAAGGAGGATATCACGCTGGTCTTTGCGCTCGGCAGCCACCGCAAGCAGACACCCGAAGAACACAAAAAGCTGGCCGGTGAGCGGGCGTACCGCGAGATTCGCTGCGTGGACAGCGATCCGAGCGATTGCGTTTCCTACGGGACGACTTCCCGCGGGACGCCGGTGGACATCTTCCGCACGGTTGCCGAAGCGGATCGCAGAATCTGCCTCGGAAACATCGAATACCATTATTTTGCGGGCTACTCCGGCGGCGCAAAGGCGATTATGCCGGGCGTTTCCACGCGGGAAGCGATTCAGGCAAATCACAGCCGCATGGTACTGCCGGAATGCTGTGCCGGCGCACTTGAGACAAACCCGCTGCGCATGGACATTGAGGAGGCCGGCGCGATGGTCGGTATCGACTTCATCGTCAATGTCGTTCTCTCGGAGCACAAGGAAATTTTACGCGCAGTCGCGGGCGATCCCGTGAAGGCGCATCGCGCGGGCTGCAAGTTCCTCGATACGCTGTACCGCAAGGAGCTGAAGGAAGCCGCGGACATCGTTCTGGTTTCACAGGGCGGCGCGCCGAAGGATCTGAACCTGTATCAGACGCAGAAGGCGCTCGACAACGCCAAGCATGCGGTCAAGGACGGCGGCGTCATCATTCTGATCGGCTCCTGCAAAGAGGGGCTCGGTGAGCGCACGTTCGAGGAATGGATGACCACGGCGCCGACCGCACATTCGCTGATTGAGCGGATCGGAAGGGAATTCAAGCTTGGCGGGCATAAGGCCGCGGCGATTGCGATGGTGCTTGAAAAGGCGGAAGTCGATCTCGTGTCCGAGCTGGACGATGACTTTGTACGGTCGATCTTTTTGACGCCGCAGCCGTCGGCGCAGGCTGCGCTCGATCATGCACTCGAAAAACTCGGCAAGGATGCTACGATCCTCGCCATGCCGTTCGGCGGCTCGACACTGCCGAAGGTCGTCGGATAAATACAGATTTATAAAAGGAGTTTGGTAAGGATGGATTACGCAAAAGAATCGCTCCGGCTGCACGGAGAATGGAAAGGCAAAATCGAAGTCGTCGCCAAGGTACCGGTCGCCACGAAGGAGGATCTGAGCCTTGCTTACACCCCGGGCGTCGCACAGCCGTGCCTGGAGATCCAGAAGGACGTCAACAAGTCCTATGACCTGACCCGCCGGCACAACCTCTGCGCGGTCATCACCGACGGCAGCGCGGTGCTCGGCCTCGGCGACATCGGTCCCGAAGCCGGCATGCCGGTTATGGAAGGCAAGTGCGTCCTGTTCAAATCGTTCGGTGACGTCGATGCGTTCCCGCTTTGCATCAAATCCCATGACGTGGATGAGATCGTCAACACCATCTATCTGCTGTCCGGATCCTTTGGCGGCGTGAACTTGGAGGACATTTCAGCACCCCGCTGCTTTGAGATCGAACGCAAGCTCAAAGAAAAGTGCGACATCCCGATCTTCCACGACG
>JAUMVL010000038.1:3115-12252 GCA_030530185.1 Clostridia bacterium
TGGCCGGTCTGACCAACGCTTTGAAGGTTGTCGGCAAAAAGAAGGAGGATGTCAAGGTCGTCACGAGCGGCGCAGGCGCTGCTGCGATTTCGATCGTAAAGCTGCTGCTGTCGGCAGGTTTTAAGAACATCACGATGTGCGACCGCAAGGGAGCGATCTACAAGGGACGCGAAGGCCTGAACTGGATCAAAGAGGAGATGGCGGAGGTCACGAACCTCGAGCACAAGGCGGGTTCCATCGCGGATATGCTCGTCGGCGCGGATGTGTTCATCGGCGTTTCCGCGCCCGGCACGGTCACGACCGAGATGGTTAAGACGATGAACCGCGACGCGATCATCTTTGCATGCGCAAACCCGACGCCCGAGATCTTCCCGGACGACGCCAAGGCGGGCGGCGCAGCGGTCATTGCGACCGGCAGAAGCGACTTCCCGAACCAGATCAACAACGTTCTGGCGTTCCCGGGTATCTTCCGCGGCACATTCGACGTGCGTGCATCCGACATCAACGAAGAAATGAAGATGGCGGCGGCGCAGGCGCTGGCGGATCTGATCTCGGACGAGGAACTGAACGCGGATTATATCATTCCTGCGGCATTCGACAAGCGCGTGGGCCCGGCGGTCGCCAAGGCGGTTGCCGAAGCAGCACGCAAGAGCGGCGTAGCAAGAATCTGAACAACGGAACAACCGAAAGGAGATTTTTCAATATGGCACTGTTTAACAAGGAAAAAGTGAAACTCGGTATCGCCCCGATCGGCTGGTGCAACGACGACATGCCGGAGCTCGGCGCGGAGAACACTTTCCGTCAGACCGTCAGCGAAATGGCGCTGGCAGGTTTTACGGGCTGCGAAATCGGCAACAAGTATCCGAAGGATCCGAAGGAGCTCAAGTGGGAGCTGGACCTTCGCGGCATGCGGATCGCAAGCCGCTGGTTCTCGTCGTTCCTGCTGACCAAGCCGCTCGAGGAGAACATTGCGGAGTTCAACAAGGAACTTGATTTTCTCGAAGCTGTCGGCGCAAACCGCATCAACGTTTCCGAGCAGAGCTATTCGATTCAGGGCCAGACCGAAACCCCGATTCTCACGGGCGGTCATAAGCATGTGATGGACGATGCCGAGTGGGATCGCCTGTGCAAGGGCCTCGATGCGCTCGGTAAGATCGCTGTCGAGCGAGGCTTCAAGCTCTGCTTCCATCATCATATGGGCACCGTCGTGCAGACGGCGGAGGAGACCGACCGCATGATGCAGAACACCGATCCGCGCTACGTCTTCCTGTGCTACGATACCGGTCATTTCACCTTTGCGGGCGAGGATCCGCTGGCGATGCTGAAGAAGTACGTCGATCGCGTCGGCCATGTGCATCTCAAGGATATGCGCCTGCCGGTCGTCGAGGAAGCGCGGAAGAACAACTGGTCGTTTTTAACCGCAGTGCGCAACGGTGCGTTCACGGTGCCGGGGGACGGCGACGTGGACTTCGATCCGGTGTTCAAAGTGCTTTCCGATGCAAAGTACGAGGGCTGGCTGCTGGTTGAAGCCGAGCAGGATCCTGCCAAGGCGAACCCGCTCGCGTATGCAATCAAGGGACGCAAGTACATCGCGGAGCATACGGGACTATAAGAGGCGCCGTATGTATTTTACCAAAGATATTCAACGCGGCTACAACGCCTATATCGACACCAAGGTCGATGATCTCGGCACGCAGATGGACGTCGGTCTGCTCGTCATGGAGGACGGCGACACCTACGTGATCGACGAGGCCGAAAAGGAAACGGCGGTGCTGCTGTTCGAGGGCAGGGTTACGTTCCGCTATGCGGGACAGGTCGTCGAGGGCGATCGCCCCGACTGCTTCCATCATGAAGCATACTGCCGGCGTTCGCCGCGCGGCGTGAAGATCGAACTGACCGCGCACAGCCATGCGGAGCTGTACATTCAGCAGACGATCAACGAGCGCGACTATGCGCCGGTCATGTACACGCCCGAAACGGTGCAGGTGCAGCACGCGGGTGCGAACGGCGAGCTGATGGGTGCGATGCGCCGCGAGATCAAAACGTTCTTCGACTATGAGAACGCACCGTTCTCGAACATGGTGCTCGGCGAGGTGCTGAACTTCCCCGGCAAGTGGTCGTCCTATCCGCCGCATCATCATCCGCAGCCCGAGGTATATTTCTATCGGTTCGATTATCCGCACGGCTTTGGTGCGGGCTTCTCGAACGGCGAGATTCACAAGACCGGACACAACGGCTGTCTGGTCATCAACAACGGCTTCCATTCGCAGGCGGCCGCACCCGGCTATGCAATGGTCTATGCGTGGGGCATCCGGCATTTGGACGGCGACCCGTGGCAGAAGACGCGCATCGACGATCCGGAGCATTCCTGGCTTTGGAAGCCCGATGCGAATGCGCATATCTTTCAGGGCTGATTGACGATTTCTTTCGTTCCTCGGCGCTCGAAAACCGGGGAACGAAGGAAAGAAACGGAAACGCTTTCTACGAAAAAGAACAGGACAATTCTCTAGGAGGAAACATGAAAACCGTTCGTTTAACCATGGCGCAGGCATTGGTGCGCTTCTTGGAAAACCAGTATATCGCCTACGACGGCAAAGAGCATCCGTTTGTCGAGGGCGTGATCATGCTGCCGGGCCACGGCAACGTCGTCGGCCTCGGTCAGGCGCTGCGGCAGGAGACGAAGCGTCTCAAGGTCTGGCAGGGCAAGAACGAGCAGGGCATGGCGCATACCGCCGTCGCGTTTGCCAAGCAGATGAAGCGGAAAAAGATCATCGCCGTCACTTCGTCCGTCGGCCCCGGTGCAGCGAATATGGTGACTGCCGCGGCGACCGCGACCGCCAACAATATCCCCGTGCTGATCCTGCCCGGCGACGTGTACGCCTGCCGTCAGCCGGATCCCGTCTTGCAGCAGATTGAGCAGACGCATGATCTGTCGATTTCCACGAATGATGCCTTCCGCGCGGTGTGCCGCTATTGGGACCGCATTGTCCGCCCCGAGCAGCTGATGAGCGCGATGATCTCCGCGTTCCGCGTGCTGACCGATCCGGCCAACACCGGTGCGGTTTGCATTGCGATCCCGCAGGATGTCGAAGGCGAAGCGTATGACTATCCCGAATCCTTCTTCCGTAAGCGCGTCCATCGCCTTGCGCGGCGTACGCCGGATGCCGAAGCGATCGAAGAAGCCGCGGCGGTCATCAAGGCTGCCAAAAAGCCGATTCTGATCTGCGGCGGCGGCGTTCGCTACAGCGAAGCGCATAAGGAATTCCAGGCGTTCGCCGAGGCAACGGGCATTCCGTTCGGCGAGACACAGGCCGGCAAGGGCGCGGTTCTGTACGATCATCCGCTCAACCTTGGCGGCATCGGTGTGACCGGCTGCTCCGCGGCGAATGAGATCGCCAAGGAAGCGGACGTCATCATCGGCGTCGGCACCCGCTATACCGACTTTACAACCTCGTCGAAGTGGCTGTTCAAAGATGATGCGAAGTTTGTCAACATCAACGTGTCCGAGTTTCAGGCGATGAAGATGGACGCCGTTCCGGTCGTCGCGGATGCCAAGCGCGCTCTGCCGCTGCTGCTGGATGCGCTGGACGGTTACAAGGCGCCCTATACCACCGAGGTCAAGGAAGCGCGCGATCGCTGGTTCCGCGAGCTCGATCGTCTCCATCACATCACCTACGGCGAGGGCTACGTGCCCGAGGTCAACGATGCAAACGCGGCGTCTGCCGATCGGTTTGCAAAGGACCTCGATGCCTGCCTTACACAGACCTCAGTGCTCGGCGCGATCAACTTTGCGATCGATCCCGAGGACGTTGCGATCGGCTCCGCGGGCTCGCTGCCGGGCGATATGCAGCGCATGTGGTGTGCACGCGGCATCGATACCTATAACATGGAATACGGCTATTCCTGCATGGGGTATGAGATTTCCGGCGCACTCGGCGTCAAGTATGCAATCGGCGACCGCGACGTATACGCGATGGTGGGCGACGGCAGCTTCATCATGCTGCACAGCGAGTTGCTGACGGCGGTGCAGGAGCACAAAAAGATCAACGTCTGCGTGTTCAACAACGCTTCGTTCGGCTGCATCAACAACCTCCAGGTCGGTCACGGCAATGACAGCCTCTGCACCGAGCTGCGCTTCCGCGGCGAGGACGGCGAGCATTCCGGCAACTTCATGCCGGTCGACTTTGCCAAGATCGCCGAGGGTTATGGCTGCAAGGCGTTCACGATCCATTCGATCGACGAAATGAAAGCCGCGATTGCCGAGGCCAAGAAGATCGAGGGCGTCCCGGTCGTGTACGACATCCGCGTTCTGCCGAAGTCGATGACCGAGGGTTACGGCTCCTGGTGGCGCGTCGGCGACACCGAAGTGTCCGAGAACCCGAGAAACCTGAAGGCCTACGAAGACCATCTTGCGCATGTCAAGGATGCAAGAAAGTATTGATCTTTTTGCCAATCAAAAGCTGCTGTTTTTTACGGCAGCTTTTTTACTTTTTTTCGATACTTTTTTGACATTTCTCCTTTCTATATAGGTGAACGGCCGTAACAACCAAGGAGGACAACATGACCGATGTAAGCACCTATTTCAATCAAGTCTATGAAGCAACTTTTCGCACGCTGATGCGTGCTTGCGTCTGCAAGGCACGGCGGCTTGCGGATGCGGAAGATCTTCTGCAAAACACATATGCACGTTTCTATCGATACATTCAGAAGCACGGCGTCGGGTCGGTGCAAAATCCGCAAAGCTACCTTTTGGGAATTCTGCAGAAGGAGCTGATCGCCTATTATCGGCTTCTTCCATGGAGCCGTGAGGTTGCGTTGGATGAGATTTCGGAACTACCCGATCCGAATGAATCTACTGAATCCCGCTGTATCCGCGCTCTTACAGTCGACGAGGTGTGGAAACAGATTCGAAGTGAATCGGAACTGACCCAGCGCGTGTTTTTACTTTACTATGCATATGGCTTGCATTTGAAGGAAATCGCTACCGTTCTGCACTTGACGGAAGCAGCCGTGAAAAACCGCCTGCTTCGGACGCAAAGAAAAATTCGAATGCAATTGATCGAGGAGGAGAAATGATGAAACAGACAAATTCTGAAGAACTATTGTGGCAGGTCGAGCATGAGCTTGCCCACAAGGAAAGGATTCGTAAGACGGTGCTGCGGACAAAGCCTGTCCGAGAATCGATCGGTTGGCAGCGAGTACTTACACCGCTTGCAGCGTCGCTCGTACTGCTTGCTACTGTCGTGTTTGCTATTCCCTCGGCACGAGCTGATGTACTGTCCTGGTTTGGCATCACGCGTCCTGAACAGTATTTGACGCAGGATCCATCCGAGCGGACACCGAACGAAGCGCTCGACAATATGATCGTTTCTACAACTCCGGAGAACTCGCATGTTGTGATTACACCGGCGCAAAATGAACCAAACGCCGTGAACAGCAGTGCAGCCCTGACCCTTGCGAAGCAACTGCAGAGTGACTTTTCCGCGACGCTTGGAGAAACCATGTTCGACGGAAACGAAGCGTATGTGAAACTGCAACTGACAGGATACGGCGCACTGCCGATTTTGGAGAAATATACCGGAGGTAGCAATACGAGTGTTCCTGTGGATGCCAATCGCGTTTTAGACCTGCACGGGACACTAGATCCGGAATACTTGAACGGCGAGAAAATATGGTATGAGCGTCCGGAGACAACCGTGATTTTAACGTTTGAGGACGGAACGGAACAAGTCGGATACCTTTCGCTCGCCGACAGCGAGACATTTCATACCGTACGACAGCAGATGCGGGATAAGGGATTATCCGGCGATGCACTGAATATGGAGCAGCAGCAGAAACTGAACGCGTTGCTTTTGCAGATCGTGCAAGAAAAGGGCGTCGATACGGTTGCAGAGTTCTTGGACGCAAAAACGAATCTCGAGCGAAATATTGATGCGAACGGATTTGCATTGGCAAGGGTGACGCTTCGGATCGATGTGATCGAGGATGCTGAAAAACTTGACACGCTGCTTTTGGAAGCAGAACTCGGCACGGTGACTTTCAATGTTGCCGGATACCAAAAGATGGAAACGCAAAATGTTGTCGGCGGTGATTCCGTTGTGTGGCAAGGGGAAACTGTTCTGACTGCCAATCACTTCGTTTGGGATGATTGGGAAAATGAGATCGGTCATTTTGAACTGAAAAATACTACGGTCTCATTGAATGACATGAAACTCCGTGCGATGGAGGGTGCATATAAGGATGCTCTCGGCGTTCATAAGCTGCGTGTTGCAATCGAATTACCGGAGAGCATGCCGACGGAGTGGAAACAGGCGTTGATCCAGTCGCCGCCAAACAATCCTTTGGATTTCAAAATCTTCGTCAATGGTGAGGCAGGCGGCTATAGCTACGGAGGTTACTTTGGGTTTGCTGCAGCGGACGGAAAGGATGGACAGGCGTTCCCGCTTGAACCCGCGTTGATCGACGAAGATGGTGTTGCTGTATTTGAGATCGGAAGTATCAACGGAATTCCGCTCGAGCACCTTGCAGAAGTCAAAACTATTACGCTTGTTCCTGTGATCCGGTACGGGCGAGCGGTGCTGTTCTATCAGAATGGGCAACCGACGGGTGAACAACCAATTCCGTTTGATGATTTGTATGTACTGAATGACACTGGAATTACACTCGATTATGTGCGGGAGGAATATCCACAGTTTGCCGTTACTTTCACCCTCGAATAGCACCCAAATTTTACACCGCCGGTTTCTTGCAAATCGGGGAGAAACCTGCTATAATACGGCACGTTGAGCAGCAAAGTGCGTAAGTCCGAACAGGGCTTGCGCACTTTTTTGTTTGCAAATGCTGAATGCTCAAAGATACGGAGGAAAGCTGTTTTATGGAGCAGAAACAACCCATTCTTGCGTCGGAGCCGGTGAGCAAGCTGATGCGGCACTATGCGGTGCCGTGCATCATTTCGCTGCTCGTCGGCGCGCTGTATAACATCGTCGATCAGATCTTTATCGCAAACGCTTCGTATCTCGGCAGCTACGGCAACGCGGCGAACACCGTCGTGTTCCCGCTGACGGTTGTCGTGCTCGCGGTGGCAGTCATGATCGGAGACGGTTGCTGCGCATATGCTTCGGGACTTTTGGGCCAAGGAGAGACGGCAAAGGCAAAGAGTGCGTTCGGCAATGCTGTGACGCTGTCAGTCATTATGGGGATGGTGCTGTGCATTGTCTATCTGCTGCTTCGCGATCCGCTGATCACGATGTTCGGCGCACGCGTCAATGCAGAAACGTTTCGCCTTTCGCAGGAATATTTTTTCTGGATTGCGATCGGCATCCCGTTTTATCTGTTCGGGCAGGCGATGAATCCGGTCATTCGCGCCGACGGCAATCCGCGCTTTGCCATGGTATCCACACTGGCAGGTGCAATTCTCAATATCATCCTCGACCCAATTTTTATTTTTGTGTGTCAGTGGGGCATGATGGGTGCAGCGGTTGCGACTGTGCTCGGACAGGTGCTGACGGCTGAGCTTGCGGTGTGGTATCTGAGGCGCCTAAAGACGGCGCGGCTCGACCGCGCTGCGTTCCAGCTCGACGGAGAGATCGTGAAAAACACGCTTACGCTTGGAATAACAAGCTTCCTGTCACAGATTTCCCTTGTTGCAGCAATGGCGGCAATCAACAATATGCTGCACGTTTACGGCGCGCGTGACGCGATTTTCGGACAGGAGCAATATGCCCAGATCCCAATGGCGGTCGTCGGCATCGTAATGAAGTTCTTTCAGATCGTGATTTCGATCGTCGTCGGCATGGCGGCGGGCTGCATTCCGCTTGTCGGATTCAACATGGGCGCCGGGCGGCGTGACCGCGTGAAAGCGTTGTTTACACGGCTTTTGATCGGTGAGGCAACGGTGGGATTTGTTGCGTTGCTGATCGTCGAGCTGTTTCCGCACGCGTTGATCCGTATTTTCGGCGCGGCGAACGAAAGCAGTTTCTATACCGATTTTGCAATCAAAGCATTCCGTATCTATCTTTGCATGATGGTGCTCGCCTGCGTGAACAAGGCGTGCTTCATCTTTTTGCAGGCAATGGGGCGTGCACTCGCGTCTACAATGCTTTCGATGGTGCGCGAGATCGTGTTTGGCGTCGGCTTTGCGCTGCTATTGCCCGCTTTGTTCGGTCTCGACGGCGTGCTCTACTCGATGCCCGTTTCCGATTTTCTGACTGCGTTGATTGCCGCCATGCTGATTGTCGAAACCTATAGACAGCTGAATGAAAAGAGCTGATCCAATGTATGGGATATAAGTAGATGAAAACTTACCGATAGCACGCAAAATATAAGGCCGAATCCTCGTCAGAGGATGCGACGTGATAAACCTTGGCCGGTCTTAACCGCTTGATAAAATTGTATCGATCTCTTCAGAAGCTGGCATCGAGCGGATCGCACCTTTCTTCGCCGTGACAAGGTAGGCGGCAGCGTTGGCAAAGCATATTTATGAAACGTTCTTGCTTATCTCGACTTTGCACAATGGGCTTCGGTATCGTGAAAAAATGACAAACCCTGCCGCATCGCATGATTCCGTCTACGAAGCGTAGGTTGCATTCCCGGGTTGCATGTATTATCATAAATGTGCAAGGAGGGAACAAGCATGAACCGGTATGTGACGGGCGCGATGATCAAGCGACTGCGAGAAAACAAGAAAATGACGCAACATCAGCTGGCGGAGAAGATGATGGTCAGCGACAAAACCGTTTCCAAATGGGAGACTGGACGGGGATATCCGGATATTGCGCTGATGGAACCGCTTTCTGAAGCCCTGGGCGTGTCGATCATAGAGCTGTTTTCCGGGGAGGACGTGATAAACACCAATCGCGCATGCAATATGATGCGTTTGAAACTGTATGTGTGCCCGGTTTGCGGAAATGTGATCCAGAGCATCGGTGAAACCATCATTAGCTGCTGCGGGATTGTTCTCCCTGCGTTGGAAGCGGAGGTTGAGGACGATACCCATCATCTGCACTTTGAACGGGTTGAGGATGCGTACTATGTGACGATTCCGCATGAGATGAGTAAAACACATTATATTTCCTTTCTTCTGGCCGTGCAGGACGACGGCTGCGGCGTGGACACTGTGGGGCCCGATGGCCTGCCGC
>JAUMVL010000297.1 GCA_030530185.1 Clostridia bacterium
CAAGAAATGTGGGTCGGCGTGCATTACGACAATCCGAATCCCGAAGAAGACATCTATGCCACCTTCTACGGCGAAACGACGTATCCCGACTGCTTCGTCGTCCGGATTGAGGAGTGGATGACGTATGACGGTCTGCAGATTTTCTACGGTAAGCAGGAGAATCTGGAACCCGGCGACGTTTGTGTCACTGTGACCGTAGACGGGCAGGATATTCCTGCGGATACGTGCCGGCTGGTGCTCGAGCCTCATGAATATGGGGATCAGGTGTATTACTCCTATGCGTTCGTGATGCCGCGGCCGGAAACATTCCCCGAGCACGGCACCGCGCATGTTACGCTTACGCAGAAACTGCTGCATTACAACACGAGCAATACGAAACTTCGGGATATCACGTATTGACGGCAAACAGAAAGCGAAGAAAGAAAAACAGCGCTGTAAAAGCGGTTCTGTTGCAGGTTTGCAGAGGCTCCCGTTATTGCTCTCGCGGATGAGCAGCTTAGGCTTTGACTGACGGATCAACCTGCTTAAAGAGACAACACCCCAGCATGCGGATTCACAGGTAATCGGAAATGAGAAAACGCTCGCATGAAATCATGGGTGTTCCGCCCGATTTTCATGAAGACGGAGCTCCCGAATATCCCGCGCTGCCGGATGAATACAATCGCTTTGCGCCGATTGAAGAACCCGCGAAACGCGACCGGTCGCGCCTGATGCGAACGATGCTGCTGCTTGCGGTGTCGGGCCTGACGGTGCTCAGCGTGTTGTTGCCGCGCACTGCGATTCGGGTCGAAGCCGAAGAACCGACCGCGACGCCGACCGCCACGGCAGTTTTTTCCGCAACGTCCGCCCCGGAAACACCGACAATGCTTGCCGTTGTCGAAGCCCCGACCCCTGCACCGACCGATACGCCTGTCATAGAGCCGATCGTCGAGACGACGGAGACGCCCACTCCCGAAGCAACGCCGCCGCGCTCTGGCCCACGCCCAGCGTAATCGCGCCGGAGCCGACCGAAACGCCGACCCCGACGCCAACACCCACACCAACCCCGACCCCGACGCCCACGCCATGGGTGGCGCCGGAAATGGATGTGTTGTACTATGTCTTTTCGGCGCAGTATCACATTCATGTACAGCTCGATCCAACCGATCTGGTTGCGGCAAACGTTTTGGTTCGGGATGAACAAATCAACGTGGATGCGTTCTCGCACGATTTTGATCCGAACGAGCTTGCCACGGGTACCTACCTTGCGACGCCGTTCTGGATTGACGATCTGTATCGCGAGCATTGGGCCGAATACACGGCCGCCAATGCGGAACCGGTCCTCCGACTGACCGTCACGGCAACTTACCGGACGTGGGAAGGCGATCAGGTGATTACCAAGCAGTTCGATGCGGATCAGGAGCTTGGCTGGACCGTGCTATACAATGAAGTACCGTCGTCATCCGGACCTTTCGCCCGGCAGACGACGCGGCGTCAACTCCTGCTCCGAACCTATGAGCAGATTGACACACCGCCCAGCTTGGTTGTCGGCGATCTCTCCGCTGTCGAAAACGGAGCCATCAGCGTTTCCGTTGAGGCCAACGGAATCCAAGTCAGCAGCGCGAGCTGCTGGGTGCTGACCAACGACTTCCAAGGCTATGGACCGGATGGCGCCATGCACACCTACTACACGGCAACACTCGTCATTCCGATACCGGATTCGTTCCCGAAGCATGGCACTGCGCACTTCACGATCACGCAGAAGCTGCAGCATTCCGGCCGAATCGTAACCTTCGAGCAGGAATTGGAGTACTGAAAAAATGACGCGGACTGGCCGAATCCATCCGTGTCGTAATGCGGCAGCGGGGTATCTATCGCCGCAGGAAGAGACATAAACCACCCGACAAGCGGGTGGTTTTGCTTTACTGTGCACAAAAAAACAGAGACACTCGAAAGAGTGTCTCTGAATGGATCCCGGCAGCTGCCTATCTTC
>JAUMVL010000039.1:0-9719 GCA_030530185.1 Clostridia bacterium
GCCAAGGCGGGGTATTCGATGATCGGGACCGATATCAGCGAGGACATGCTGATGGAGGCTCGTTCCGCCGCATTGCAAAACGGATTGCGCTTTTTGCCGTTTGTCTGCCAGGATATGACCGCGCTCGCCGTGCATCGGCCGGTGGATGCTTTGATTTGCGCCTGCGACGGGGTGAACTATTTGACCGCAATCGAGGACGTCAAAGCCTTCTTCTCGGGTGCATACCGAGCGCTGAAATCCGATGGCCTGCTGCTGTTTGATGTTTCCTCGGCATACAAGCTCGAACATGTGCTGGGCAATGAGACGTTCACCGAGGTAACCGATGAGTACGCCTACGTCTGGAACAATGCTTTTGATCCCCAATCGCATCTTTGCGAAATGGATCTGACGTTTTTCGTCAAAGACGGAACGTTGTATCAGCGGTTTTCGGAACAACACGTGCAGCGGGCGCATACGCAGATCGAGCTTTGCGATCTGCTTGCCGAGAGCGGCTTTGCCGTGACCGGCGTTTATGATGCGTTTACGCGCGATCCCGTCCGGAGGGACAGCGAACGTATCCAGTTTGTTGCAAAAAAGAAGGAAGTAACGATATGAAAGATTTGATTTTGCATGGAATGCTCGCCCATCAGACGATCCGCTTTTCCGCAATTGCCGGACAGGCGCTCGTCACCGAAGCACAGCGGATCCATACGCTGTCGCGTGTTGCAACAGCGGCGTTGGGTCGGCAGCTTTTGATGACGAGCATGATTGCCTCTCAACTGAAGAACACGACTGACACCGTCACGACGGTGCTTGCGGGCAACGGCCCGGCCGGGAACCTGGTTTGTGTCGGGCGGTATGGCGGATTGGTGAAAGGGTATGCGACCGAACCGGACGTTGAGCTTCCGCTGCGGCAAGATGGAAAACTGGATGTCGGCGGTTACATCGGTCACACCGGTAAGCTCACGGTTATCCGCGATTTGGGATTGAAGGAGCCGTACGTCGGGATGTGCAACCTCATTTCGGGTGAAGTGGCGGAGGACTTTGCCGAGTTTTTTACTGCGAGCGAACAGCAGCCGTCGCTCGTGTATCTCGGCGTTCGGGAACAGGCCGAGACCGGTACCGTGATCGGGGCGGGAGGGCTGTTGATACAGCCGATGCCCGGCTGCCCGGACAGCGAGATTTCCCGCGTCGAAGCCATTGCAAGCGAGATCCCGAAGCTCACAAAAATGCTATCCGAAGGAACCGATCTCGAGGCTGCGGTGATGGAGCTTCTCGGAACGCTCGAGTTGGAGATCACCGAGCGCGTTGATCCGGCGTTTGCATGCGATTGCTCGCGCGACCGCTTGGAGCGCGCATTGCTTTCGATCGGCGAGGAGGAGCTGAAGGACATTTTGGCAAAAGAAGGGGAAGCGGAGCTGACCTGCCAGTTTTGCCTGAAAAAGTATCACTTTGACCGCACCGACTTAACGGATCTGCTGCGTGCGGCAAAGAGCGAGGAACCGGATGGAGAATAAGGACGAAATCGGCGTTGTTGTACCGTTTGCGCAGGACGCGGAGTTTTTCTATCGCTGTGCCTGCCGCTATATCGAGGAGGACAACCTTCTGCTTGCGGTGCAGTACGCCAGAAAAGCATATCGGATGGAACCGCATGACGTAGAGTATGCGATCACACTTGCTGAAATCCTCAATCAAATGCATCGTTACGAGGAGAGCGTGCAAGTGCTGTTGCTTGTACGTCCGTTCGGGGACTTGCCAGCGGATGCGCTGTTCGGCCTTGCCTCGGACTTTATGGGGCTTGAGGAGTTCGGTGCGGCGGGGCAGTGTGCCGAACTATGCCTTGAACGTGAACCGGATGGCCCGTATGCGGAACGGGCGGCAGACCTTTTGGACCTTTTGGATGACCGAGAGGATCTGGAGATTCAGATTGGTTTGGATGAGGGGGAGGATGTCAAGCTGCTTGAGCAGATTCGCGTTGCAAAGGCAATGCGTTTTTCCGGCAATGATGCGGAATCCGTTTCTTTCCTGGAGGGCCTCACGGAACGTTACCCGGCGTCCGACATTCTGGATATGGAAATCGCAATGGCGTTGTTTGCCATGCGGGAATACGAGCGCGCCGAACAGCGCGTGTTCAACATCTTCAAGCGCAACAGCCATCATATCCGTGCGAATCTGTTGATGGCTTTGCTGTATCATGCCGAGGGGCGCGATGCCGAGGCAAACGAGCAGCTTGCCCGCACGGTGATCGATCCCGACGCTTCGCCCGAGGAGCTCGGCTATGCCGGCGCCGTTTTTATTGAGTTCGATGCAATCGACCGGGCGATCGATGCGCTCGAGCGCCTTCGCGAGTTTTTGCCATATGATAAGGATATGCTGCATGAGCTTGCCTATTGTTACCTGAAAAACGGGGATCGGCAGCGGGCGGAGGAAACGTATCAGATCCTGTTGACTTCAGACGAAAGCGACACGGTTGCCGCTTATTACGAGGAGTCAATCCGCAAGCAGCATGAAAAGGAGTTTTTGAAAACGTGGTCGCTGCACTACGATGTGCCACTCAATGCATTTTTAGAGCGGCAGCACAGATTGCAGGAGGTCGCCCAGGGCGGCGCCGATGCAGTTCGCAGTGTCTATGCAAAGGACGAGCAATTTCGGGATCTGCTGCGGTGGGCATTGTTTTCACAGCTTTCTTCGTTCCGCAAGGCGGTGATTCGAATGCTTGCGTTGGTCGGCGGCGACGAGGTCGAACTGCTGTTAAGACGATTTTTAATCACCTATGATCAAGGCGATGAGGACAAACAGTTTGCATTCGGCTCTTTGCTTGCGCTCGAGGCCAAGCCCCCGTTTGCACTGTATATGGGAGGGACGTGGCAGTACGGCGCCGTGCAGCCGATGACCGTGCCGGAAAAACTGCCGCGCAGTTTTTCTTACATTCTTTGGAACATTCAGCAGGTGCAGCATAAAGCGGAAACCGCTTCCAAAGAAGACACTCAGCTCGTTTCGGACCGTGTTGCAGAAGTCGGCGCAAGAATATTTCTGTTCTATTCCGCATCACTTCAGAAGCGGTATCCGCGATTGACCCCGGCACAGGAGGATGCGATGTCGGCAGCTTTTGTGCTTCTTGCATTGAGCTCGCTGGATCAGACCGATGTAACGCCGGAAAAGCTGTGCAGCTGGTACGGCGTCAGCAAACGAAGACTCGAGAACGCGCTGCAGCGGATCTTCCGACAACTGCAAAAGGACAAGGAGCAGTAAGTCATGCGATTCATAGCAACCTGTAAACTCGGACTCGAATCAACCGTAGCGATTCAGTTGAGAAAGCTCGGCGTCGAACCGGTTGAAACACTCGACGCCCGCGTGCTGTTTGACGGCGACTTTGACACGATGGCGCGTGCCTTGCTGTGGCTCCGGACAGCGGAACGCCTTCTTTTGACGGTGGGGACGTTTTCGGCAAAGTCGTTCGACGAACTGTTTGAACGCACCAAAGCAATCGACTGGAAACCGTATCTGCATCCGGCGACGCGGATCCATGTCAACGGCAAAAGTGCAAAGAGCACGCTGTTTTCGGTATCCGATTGTCAGAGCATTGTCAAAAAAGCAATTGTCGAAAGCCTGAAAACGGCTTATCATACGGATCGCATTCCCGAGACCGGGGAAGAGGTTATCATCGAAGTCGGAATCCTACGCGACGAGGTGACGCTTGCGCTCGACTGCTGCGGCGCAGGATTGTCCCGGCGGGGCTATCGCACCTATAACGTGCCGGCACCGCTGTCCGAAACGCTCGGTGCGGGGCTTGTAATGCTGTCGAAGTTTTATCCCGATACGCCGCTGATCGACCCGATGTGCGGTTCCGGCACGATTCCGATTGAGGCGGCAATGATTGCAAACAACATTGCTCCGTCCCTCTTCCGCTCGTTTGCATCCGAACAATGGAAGTTCGTCCCGACTGGGACGTTTGAGCGGGCGCGCGAACAGGCGCGTGACGAGCAGCGGCACGACAAGCTCTGTATCCTGGGTTCAGACCTCGATCCGCATTGCATCGATCTATGCAAAAAGCACGCCAAAAAAGCGGGCGTAATGCTGGATTGGAAGGTGCGGGAACTCAAGGACTTTGCAACCGACTGGGATCACGGCGTGATCCTCTGCAATCCACCGTACGGCGAGCGGCTGCTGGACGAGCGATCGGTCAAACGGCTTTATCAGCAGATGCGAACCGTCTTCGACCGTTATCCGACATGGGAAAAGAGCATCATTACGGCGATGAAGGAGTTTGAAACGGTCTATGGCAGAAAGGCCGATAAGCGGCGGAAGCTGTCGAACGGCGGCATGACCTGCACGGTGTATCGCTACTTCGCACAGCGGCAAAAGCCTGCTTTCACAGAAAGTTTTCCAAAATGACACGGCCGCATGCTTGCGGCCGGGGAAAGGGGTTCGTATCATATCGATATGATCTGGAATTTATCATCTTTATTCAGCGATCCGCTCGGACTTTTGCAGGAACTGGCATACGTGATCCCCGTTATCTTAATCAGCTTGACGCTGCATGAATGGGGACATGCGTATGCGGCATATCGCTGCGGCGATCCGACAGCAAAAAACCTGGGACGCATGACGCTCAATCCGATTGCGCACATCGACCCGATCGGGTTTTTCAGCCTGTTGCTGCTCGGGTTTGGTTGGGCAAAACCCGTTCCGGTCAACAGCCGCAACTATAAAAACTACAAGGTTGGAGAGATCGTTGTTTCGCTTGCAGGCGTCACAATGAATTTCCTGCTCGTTCTATTGTCGTCGATCACGTTGATCATCCTCGGACGGCATGTTCCGTCGGCGTTCCGAAACGAGGCGCTGATGTCGATTCTGATGTACTTTTTGTCCTTGAATGTTACGCTGATGGTGTTCAACCTGATCCCAATCTATCCGCTTGACGGGTATCATCTGTTCGAGCTCGCTTTTGCGCGCATTCTTCCGGTCAAGGTGTTCTGGTTCCTGCATCGTTACGGCAACTGGATCTTGATTGCGCTGCTTGTTCTGTTCAGTCGGACGGGCTTTTCCCCGATCGGCATCGTTCAGAGCTGGGTGATTCGTGTGATCCTGTTCTTTATCGGATTGTAATATGGAGGAGTATCGTGTATCGCTTTCTCAGTTCGAGGGGCCGCTCGACCTGCTGCTCCACCTGATTGAGAAGGCGGAACTGAATATTGAGGACATCTTTGTTTCGGAGATTACAGCGCAGTACCTTGCGCTGATGGACGATCTGTCCGACGTGGACATGGATAAGGCAAGCGCCTTTTTGACCGTTGCTGCGCAGCTGCTTCTGATCAAATCCCGAAGCCTTTTGCCGCGTCCCGTTTATGCAACGGAGGAGGACGAGGAGGATCCCGAGGCACAGCTGTTACGACAGCTGAAGGAATACAAAGCGTTCAAGGAGATCAGCGAGGGGCTTTCGGAACGATTCGAGGACGCAAAGCTGGCGTTTACCCGCTTACCCGAGGATATTGTTCTTCCGCCGCAAAAGGTTGATCTCTCGAATGCGACGCTGGAAAATCTGTTTTCGGCGTTTTGGAGCGTGCTGAACCGCGAGGACGCGGAGGAGAAGCCCCGCGTCGTCCGTCACGTGATACGCGATACGTTCACGGTGCGCGATCGGGTTATGTACCTGCGTAACCGGCTGAAACAGGGTCGCGTGACATTCGAGGAGCTGTTCACCGACACGAGCACACGGATGGAAAAAATCGTCACCTTTATGGCGTTGCTCGAACTGTTGGCACACGGCGAGGTGCATATTACGCAAGGTGCGACGTTCGCGCCGATTTACATCCGTGCCAAGGAACTGAAGAATGACGATACGTCGTATACGTATATGGATGAGGTTGAGGATTGATGGATCGAAAAGCAGCTTCGATTGTGGAATGTATGCTGTTTGTTGCAGGGGAGCCGGTGCTGATTACCGAGCTGGCCCGTGCGATGGAAACCGATACCGCCGCAGTCAGACAATTGTTGTATGAAATGGAGAACACCTATCGGGATGAGGAACGGGGGATCGTACTGCTGGTGACCGAGGAAACGGCGCAGCTGCTCTCAAACCGGAAATACATCGATTATGTCGAACGGCTTGTGCAGCCGGAACAGAAAAAGAGCGTATCGCAGTCGATGCTCGAAACGCTTGCCATCGTTGCTTACCGACAGCCGGTGACGCGTGCGGAGATCGAAAATGTTCGTGGGGTGCGTTGCGAGTATGCGGTGACACAACTGCAAAAACTCGGGCTCATTCAGGCTGTCGGACGAAAGGACGTCATCGGAAAACCGATGCTGTATGGCACGACCGATGCGTTTTTGCGCAAGTTCGGCTTGCATAATCTGTCCGAGCTGCCGCCGCTGCCACTCGAGGAATCCAAGGAAGATGAGGTGCAACCGGTATGAAACAATGTTCCATCGGCGGGCAGGCTGTGATGGAAGGCGTGATGATGCGTTCCGAATGCGGAACCGCAATCGTCGTGCGCCGTCCGGACGGTACGCTTGCCAAAGAGTATAAAAAGACGCGTAAGCGTTATAAAAAAGGCTCGTTCCCGACATGGCCGTTCGTGCGCGGCGTCTATTCCTTTGTCGATTCGATCACAAACGGTATGGATATCATCACCCGATCGGCCGAAATGCTCGGCGAAGAGGAAGAGGAGGAGCCGTCCAAGTTCGAAACATGGCTGTCGGAAAAGCTGCATCTGCCGATCATGGATGTTGTCAAAACCGTAGCCGTGGGAATAGCGGCCGTGCTGGCAATCGGCCTTTTTGTATTGCTGCCGATCGGTCTGGTCGAAGCGATCGAAGGCATAGGTGCGCTGCTCGGATGGAGTTGGCTTGCCGATATGAATCTGTCGGTCAGCACGATTTTGCAGGGATTGTTCCGACTCGTGGTGTTTCTGTTGTATATCTGGGGCATTTCCCGCGTAAAGGAGATCGGGCGTGTGTTCCAATATCACGGAGCCGAGCACAAAACGATCGCCTGTTATGAATCGGATCTTGAACTGACACCTGAGAACGCCAAAACCTGCTCGCGCTTTCATCCGCGCTGCGGCACGAACTATCTGTTCCTTGTTATGGCCGTCTCGATCGTTTTGACAACGGTGTTTACGGCGCTGATGGACCTTGTCCCGGGGTTTGCCGCATGGCAGAGCATCGGCCTCAATCGCTTCTTGTTCCGTCTTGCCCGTGTTTTACTGATACCGATCATCGCAGGCGTTTCGTATGAAGTTCTGAAAGCTGCGGCGAACAGTGACGGCATCGTGGCAAGAATCGTTCGCGCCCCCGGACTTGCGCTGCAGCGGTTGACGACAAGGGAACCGGACCTGGACATGCTCGAAGTGGCGATTGCCTCGTTTCAATTGGTTTTGAATCCTCCCGATCACGATATCCTTGCGGAAACACCGCAGAAGGCCGAAGTATGAGGGACGGATTGCGTCAACGCGCCCTCGCGGATCAGCTGCGGCCGATCGCGGGGGACGAAGCATTTTGGGAAGCCGGGTTTCTGCTGGATTATTTGGCGATGCATCCGGAAAGCGATGCGGATGCATTGGTCCGACGCAGACGGGAAGGGGAGCCGTTACAGTATGTCTTGGGAGAATGGGACTTTTGGGGTCTGACGTTCAAGGTGGATCGGAGCGCGCTGATTCCGCGTCCCGATACCGAATTGCTTTGTGAACGTGCATTGCGCTTTTTGCATGGAGGGGAACGTGTGCTGGATCTGTGCTGCGGAAGCGGCTGCATTGGGATTGCGCTTGCAAAGAATCGCAGCATAGACCTGATTTCCGCCGATATCAGCGCGGACGCACTGTCCTTGACCCGCGAGAATGCAACGCGAAACGGCGTTGAGCTGACGGCAGTGCAAAGCGATTTGTTTTCCGCGATCGAGGGAACATTTGACCTGATTGTCTGCAATCCTCCGTATTTGAATGGTGAGGAGATGCGATCGCTCGATTCGTCGCTTCGCTTTGAACCGGCGCTTGCTCTCGACGGCGGGGAGGACGGGTTGACCTTCTATCGACGCATCCGACGCGAGTTTGATGCGTATCTCAACCCGAGCGGCGTGCTGCTGCTGGAAATCGGGTATGAACAGGAGCAGGCGGTTTGCGCCCTCTTTGACGGAGCGGAATGCGTCTATGACTATGGAAACCGGCCGCGCTGTGTGGTCGTGAAAAAACATGATTGAAAAGCTGAAAAAACTGAAAGAACGGTATGAAACGCTTGCCGGGGAGCTCGCACGGCCGGAGGCAATGGACGATCTGGACGCATGGAAGAAGCGCGTGCGCGAACATGCCGACCTTGAGGAGATTGTCCAAGCATTCGACGCCTATTCAAGAGACCTTGCCGAGCGTGATTCCTGTCGGGAAATGCTGAACGAGCATTTGGATCCCGATATGAAAGAGCTGGTGCAGGAGGAGCTGAACGAACTTGAAGACCGCCTTGTTCAGCACGAAGAGACATTGAAAACGCTTCTGCTGCCCAAGGACGAGAATGACGGCAAGAACGTCATTTTGGAGATTCGCGCCGGAACGGGCGGGGATGAAGCCTCGCTGTTCGGAGCCGATCTATTGCGCATGTATCAGCGTTATGCGGAGCGGCACGGGTTCAAAGTCGAAATTCTTTCCGAAAACATGACGGAGCTCGGAGGGGTTAAGGAAATTGTTCTTTCCCTATCGGGCCGTCACGGCGTGTATTCTCGTCTGAAGTTTGAAAGCGGCGTGCACCGCGTGCAGCGCGTGCCGGAAACGGAGTCGCAGGGGCGAATCCATACGAGCGCGGCAACCGTTGCGGTGATGCCGGAGGTCGACGATGTGCAGGTTGAACTGAAGGAAAGCGACCTGCGAATCGATACCTACCGTTCCAGCGGCGCGGGCGGTCAGCATGTTAATAAAACGTCGTCGGCGATTCGCATTACGCATCTTCCGACGGGGATCGTCGTTGCCTGCCAGAATGAGCGCAGTCAGCTGCAGAATAAAGAGCAGGCAATGCGCATGCTCAAGAGCAAGCTCTATGAGCACTTTGCTTCCCAGCGGCATGCACAGATGGCAGATCAAAAAAAGAGCCTCGTCGGTTCGGGCGATCGCAGCGAACGGATTCGGACATACAACTTTCCGCAGAGCCGCGTCACCGATCATCGGATCGGCTTGACGCTGTATAAACTCGAAGCGTTTTTAGACGGGGATATGGATGAGCTGATTGACGCGCTGATCGTTGCCGATCGCGCAGCGCAGCTTTCGGGAGAACAGGAGGACGCATGAACACACAGGTGATTGCTGCGAGCCGGCAGGAGGAAGCCGGCACCACGCTTGGCGCAAACTTGATCCGAAACGGGGAACTGGTCGCGTTTCCGACCGAGACGGTTTACGGACTCGGCGCCAACGGGCTTGACGGTGAAGCGGTCAATCGGATTTTCGAAGCGAAGGGGCGGCCGAACGACAACCCTTTGATTCTGCACATTTCAAAAAAGAGCGATTTGAAAAAACTATGGGCACATGTACCGGATCGCGCCTATCCGCTGATCGAAACCTTCTGGCCGGGGCCGTTGACGTTGATCTTTCATAAGGCAGATATCGTTCCGTATGAGGTCACGGCGGGACTCGAAACCGTTGCTGTGCGGATGCCGTCGGATAAGACGGCGCGCGCGCTGATTTCCAAATCCGGCGTACCGATTGCGGCACCGAGCGCGAACCGTTCCGGCAAACCGAGCCCGACGACGGCAGAGCATGTCC
>JAUMVL010000039.1:9729-12201 GCA_030530185.1 Clostridia bacterium
TGGGCGGATTCCGCTGATTTTGGACGGAGGGCCCTGTAAGTACGGCGTCGAGTCCACGGTTCTGTCGCTTGTCGGCGAACCGACGATCTTGCGCCCCGGCGCAATTACCAAGGAAATGCTCGAGGCAGTGATCGGTCCCGTACAGCTTGCAGCGAGCATATTAAAGCCGCTCGGAGCGCGGGAAGTTGCGGCGTCGCCCGGAATGAAGTATAAACATTATGCGCCGGATGCGCGGGTCATTGTGATCGATGGATCCCCGGAGGATACCGCAAAGTGCGTTCTTTCGCTGTATTATGATTTCCTGGAGCAAGGCAAGACCGTCGAGATCCTTTCCACCAAGCAAACGCATACTCGTTATCGCGGTGTAGAGGCGACCGAGATCGGAGACCGCGAGCATCCCGAAACGCTCTGCGCCAATCTGTTCCGCACCTTGCGCGACGTCGGCTCCGTGTGTGATGTCCTCCTTGCCGAGGGAATCGATACCGGCGAGGAAGGGCTGGCATACATGAATCGACTGCTCCGTGCGGCGGGGTTTGATCGGGTCGATGCAGCGCAATATCTTGCGAAAAAATAGACAAAAAGTCAGAATGCATACTGTACAAACGGCGAGATTCTTGATACAATATCAAATTGAGTAAGCACCGGTTTTTGCCGGCGCATTGCGAACGGAGGAGATCCATGCAGAATATGTTGGAACGGATTACCGCCGCGGAACAGCAGGCGGATCAGATGCTCGAACAGGCCGGAACACAGGCGCGTGAGCTGATTGCGCGTACCAAGGCGGAGGCGGAAACCGCAGTTGCCGATGCGCAGGCAGACGAACGGAGCAAGACGGCGGAGGCTTTGGTCGCTGCCGAGCGTCAGGGCGAGCAGGAAGCCGCACAGATCCTTGCCGAGGTTCGCACCGAGATTGAAGCGGTGCGTGCCGCCTCGATGAAGAAACTGCCCGATGCGGTCTCCTATCTTATGGAAAGGATTGAAACAACGCTATGATCGTGTCGATGAAGCGCTTAACGCTTGTGGCGCTGCGATCGGACGAGGAACGGCTGCTGGAAGCCCTGCAAAAGGTCGGATCCGTCGAGATTCTGAACGTATCCGACGCAGAGGTTTCAAATGAGCGGCTCGATGCCGCTTCGGATCGAATTCAGCGGCTGAACGACTCGATCGAAGCGATCAAGCCGTTTGCGCAGAAAAAGAGCTTTTTATCGCCGCAAAAGCGTGAAGCATCGTTATCGGATATCCGTTCCGATACCGATCGCGCAGCTTCCGTAACGGATCAGATTGAAGCGCTGCTGCATCGAAAAGCGAGTTTGTTTGCCGAGCGCAATAAAAAACTTGCGCAGCGAGCCGATCTGCTGCCGTGGAGCGGATTGAATGCGCCGATGAACAGCGTACACAACTCCAAACGTGTCAGCTATTTTGTCGGGTATTGCGCACAAAAGGATCAGCAAAAGCTTGCCGATCAGGCGTTTTTAGAGACGCAGTTTGTGGAAGCAGGCTCCAATGCACCGACGATCGTTGCGTGCCGGGTCGAGGATGCCCGCGTAACGCAGAACTTTCTGAAGGGAATCGAGTGGACGGATTTTGTATTTCCGCAGAGCGATGATACGCCTTCCGCGGCGATCGCAAAGCTTGATGCGCGTCTCAAGGAAATAGATGCGGAGCTTGCAGCGATCGAAACAGAGATTACGGAATACAGTTCGCAGTTGGACCTGCTTGAGAACGCTGCCGATGCAACCGTGATCGACCGCGACCGCTATGAGGCGGAAGGGGAGCTCAAGCGTACGCACAGTGCGTTCATCCTGGAGGGCTGGCTGCGCGAGGATCAAGTCGAAATCACCGAAGATGCCGTCAAAGCTGTTACCAATGCGTACAGCTTTGAAGTGCGCGATCCAAACGAGGACGAGATTCCGCCGTCGGTGGTGAAGAACAACAAGGTCGTTACACCGTTTGAAGAGGTTCAGACGCTGTATTCGCGTCCGGATCCATACGGGATTGACGGTACGCCATATATGACGCCGTTTTACATCTTGTTGTTCGGCTTGATGCTGTCTGATACGGGTTACGGCATCCTGCTTACGATCGGGGCTTTGGCCTATATCAAGCTCAAAAAGCCGACCGGCATGAGCGGCGGTATCGCGCGCGTGCTGGCGTGGGGCGGGCTGTCCACAATCGTATGGGGCATTTTCGTCGGTTCGTTTTTCGGCATTTCGAGAACCCCCGCTTCCGGCGCAATCTTTGATCACATTTCCGCGTTCTTCGACCGGATTGGCATCTTCCCGGTCTGGCTCGATCCGATGACGGATTCCATGCAGATGCTGGGCCTTTGCATGGGCCTTGGCGTACTGCATCTGGTCAGCGGATACATGATCAATGCGATTGAGTGCGTAAAGCGCGGCGATAGGCAAAGAGCCGTCTTTGATCAAATTTCATCGGTCAAAATCATCATAGGACAGGAGAACTGCATCCTGC
>JAUMVL010000298.1 GCA_030530185.1 Clostridia bacterium
CGGTTGTCATGGTGTTCGGTCTGGTTGCTCCCGCACTTGCCGAAACGACAACCACAACGACCACCGAAACGACAGAAGGTTCCGATGGAACAACCGTCACCGTTACGACCACCGTTACCATCTCCACCAAAGAGGATGCTGCGGCAAAGGAAGCGCCGGCTGAACCTGCCGAGCCGGAGGAAATCGTAGTTCTGTACACGAATGACGTCCACTGCGGCGTAAGCGACAACATCGGCTATACCGGGCTGGCGCTGCTGAAAAACGCACTGAAAGCCGCCGGTAAGAACGTTCTGCTCGTGGACAACGGCGACGCGGTGCAGGGCGACACGATCGGCACGCTCAGCAAAGGCGAGTATATCATCGACATTATGAACGCTGTCGGCTACGATGTGGCAACGATCGGCAATCATGAGTTCGACTACGGCATGGAGCAATTCATGAAGAACGTCGAGCGTGCAAACTTCCCCTATGTCTGCGCAAACTTCACCGATGCAGCGGGCAAGCCGATCTTTGACGCGTACAAGATCTTCGAAATCGGCGGCAAGAAGGTTGCGTTTATCGGCGTTGCAACGCCCAAGACGTTTACTTCTTCCACCCCTGCCTATTTCCAGGATGAGAACGGCAACTACATTTACACTTTCTCTGAAGATGAAACCGGAAAGAAGCTGTATGACACCGTGCAGAATGCTGTGAATGATGCAAGAGCTGCCGGCGCGGATTATGTCATCGCGCTGACCCACCTCGGCATTGAAGAGGACTGCTCGCCGTGGACAAGCTCCGAAGTGATCACCAACACATCCGGCATCGATGTGTTCCTGGATGCACACTCTCACAGCGTTCTCCCGAAGGAAATCGTCAAAAACAAGGACGGCAACGATGTCATTTTGACCTCAACCGGCACGAAGCTGAACTACGTCGGCTGCCTGACGATCACTCCGGATGGCAAGCTCGATACGATGCTGTTGAACAACAGTACAGTCGAATACAGTAAGCTGCTCGGCGCACTCAACGATGACGGCGGCGTTGCAGAAAAGATTGTCGCCATCAACGCCGAATTTGATGCGCTCGTCAACAAGGTGGTCGCGAACACAAAGGTTGACCTTGTTACGCAGGATCCGACCAACAAGGATATCCGTATCGTCCGCAGCCAGGAAACGAACCTTGGCGATCTGTGTGCCGATGCGTACCGCACGCTGTCCGGCGCCGATATTGCGTTTGTGAACGGCGGCGGCATCCGCAAGGATATTCCCGCAGGCGAAATCGCCTTTGGTCAGATCATCGCGGTCCATCCGTTTGGCAATGCGATGTGCGTCGTCGAAGCGACGGGCGCAGAGATTCTTGACGCGCTCGAGCTGTCCGTTTCCAAGCTGCCCGGCGAATTCGGCGGATTTGAGCAGGTATCCGGTCTGAAATTCTATATCGATTTGAATGTGGATTCCACCGTGGTGTGCAACGACAAGGGCGACTTTATCGAAGTGTCGGGTGATCGCCGCGTGAAGGGCGTCACCGTGCTGAACCGCGAGACCGGTGCATATGAACCGATCGACCCTGAGAAGACGTATACGTTCGCTTCGCACAATTATATGATCAAACAAGGCGGCGATGGGTACACGATGTTCAAGGATAACAACCTGCTGCAGGACGAAGTCATGATCGACAACCAGGTGCTGATCAACTACATCGTTGAAACGCTCGGCGGAACCGTCGGCGAAGCGTATCAGGATCCGTTCGGCGAGGGCCGCATCACGATCATCGAAAAAGGACAGGAACTGCCCGCAGAGCTTGCGCCTGCCGCGGAGCCCGAAGCGGCTGACCAGCCCGCAGGTCTGCTCGGCGGTTGGACGATCTACGATGGGGAAACTGCTGCCCTGCCCGAAGAGATCCAGACCGCATTTGATGCCGCTTCCAAGGAACTGCTCGGCAACAAGCTTGTTCCCGTGGCATACCTCGGCAGCCAGGTTGT
>JAUMVL010000040.1 GCA_030530185.1 Clostridia bacterium
CTCCGTGTTCTCCGATTCCAATCGGAGAAGCTCGTCGATCAAGCTGTCAAGCGCGGGTAAAAGACGGTCCTCCAACAAAAGCAAAGCCGCAATATGCATCGCTGTCGGGAACGTATCGTTGGAGGATTGTGACAGATTGACATCGTCGTTCGGGTGCAGCAACGGCTTGCCGACTTGACTGTTGGCGTGGCCGGCGATGACCTCGTTCACGTTCATGTTGGTATGCGTGCCGGAACCGGTTTGCCAGACGACAAGCGGAAAGTGTTCCTGCAACCGGCCTGCCATGATCTCCTCCGATGCGGCACAGATCGCTGCACATTTTTCTTCCGTCATTTTCTCCGGAAGCAGGATACGATTGGCTTTTGCCGCCGCTTTTTTGATCATGCCGAAGGCGTGAACGATCTCCGTCGGCATGGTTTCCGTGCCGATGGGAAAGTGAACCCGGGACCGTTCGGTCTGCGCGCCCCACAGCTTGTCGGACGGAACGCAGACGGCGCCCATGCTGTCATGCTCTTCGCGCCAATCGCTCATACGTCGATCTCCCTGTCACGGACAGTCAGTTCCCCGTATGCAGCCCGATAATCTTTTATGAAGGCATCCACCTGCTCGACGCAGCGGCCGATATATTTTTCCGGCTGCCATACCGCTCGGATCTCTTCTTCCGTCATACCGAACACCTCGGCTTCCGACAGACGCTTTGCAAGGTCGCACGGTTCGCCGTCCTTCATTTTGCGCGTTGTCTCCATCGAACACCGGCGAATGACTTCGTGCAGCGCCTGCCGATTGCCGCCGCGCCGGACGGCCTCCATCAGCAGATTTTCCGTCGCTAAAAACGGCAGGTATTCGCGGAGCTCCTTTTCTGTGATCTTTTCATTGACCTGCAGCCCCGCCGTCACGTTCTGCATAAGGCGCAGAATCGCGTCCGCGCACAGAAACCCCTCCGGCAGGGAGATCCGCCGGTTGGCGGAGTCGTCGAGTGTGCGCTCCAGCCATTGCGTGGAAGCGATGGCGTCTGCGTTTGCCGCGTCCGCCATCAGATAGCGGCTCAGAGAGCAAATCCGCTCGCAGCGCATGGGGTTTCGCTTATAAGGCATTGCGGAAGAACCGATCTGGTTTTCTTCAAAGGGTTCTTCCAGCTGGCGGTCATGCTGCAGCAGGCGGATGTCGGTCGCGATCTTGCAGCAGCTTTGGGCAACGGCGGACAGCGCGTGCAGGATGCGGCTGTCGGTCTTGCGGGGATAAGTTTGCCCCGAGACGGCAAAGCAACTCGAAAATCCGAATGCAGCTGCAAGCCGGCGATTCAGCTCGTCCACCTTCGAGCCGTCGCCGCAAAACAGATCCAATAGACTCGCTTCCGTGCCCGTTGCGCCGCGGCACCCCAGAAAGCGGATATGCGCTGTCACAAAATCCAATTCTTCAAGATCGGAAAGAAGGTCCTGCATCCACAGCGTCGCGCGTTTGCCGACCGTTACGGGCTGCGCGGGCTGATAATGCGTATAGCCGAGCGTCGGCATCGCACGATACCGCTCGGCAAATGCGGCAAGGTTGGCAATCACCTGCAGAAGCGCGTCCCGAACGAGCTGCAGCGCGGCGCGGTAGAGGATCAGGTCGGCATTATCCGTAACATAGCAGCTTGTCGCACCGAGATGAATGATGCCCGCCGCTTCGGGCGCGGCAACGCCGTAGGCGTAGATATGCGCCATCACGTCATGCCGCACTTCCTTTTCCCGCTTGGCGGCAAGCGCGAAGTCGATGGAATCCATATTGGCTTCCAACGCCGCCACCTGTTCCGAAGAAACGGGAAGTCCGAGATCGTGCTCGGCACGCGCCAGCTCCGTCCATAGCCTCCGCCACGTTCGGATGCGGGTGCGCTGTGAGAACAAGGTCAGCATTTCTTGGGATGCGTATCTTGAAGAAAGCGGCGATTGATAGCTGCCATACGGTTGATCTTCTTGCATCATTATACAATCTCCTCCTGCCATCCGTCAAATAAAATATATAATTCTGCTTCGACTTGAAAAAACAAAAAAGGCGTCCAAACCAAAGCGGAAGATTCCGCCTTGCCATGAACGCCTTTGCTCACGCTCCTATTTATACTATGAAATGCCGAATTTGTCAAGAACAGCACGGGTTTTCCGGAGGAAAGTCGTTCTCTGGCCTGCGTAAAAACGACGCAAATCTTTCGATTTGGGGTTGACAAGAAACGGAATTATATATAATATTGTCGCGTAAGGCAAAGGCGTCTTTCCGTATCTGCGGGAAGGCGCCTTTTCTGCTTCAAAAAGTTAAAGAAGGAGATGCAACTATGGAATCGGTTCCGGAATACTTCGGCAGTCTGGTCTTTGATGATCGTGTAATGAAAGCGCATCTGTCCGCATCGGTATACGCTTCGCTGCGGAAAACGATCGACGAGGGCGAAAAGCTGGATGCAAAGGTTGCCGACGCGGTGGCGACGGCGATGCGGGAATGGGCGGTGCAGCACGGAGCGACACACTTCACGCATTGGTTCCAGCCGCTCACGGGCATTACCGCCGAAAAGCACGACAGCTTTATTTCCCGCGCACCGGACGGTCGTGTGATCATGGAGTTTTCCGGCAAGGAGCTGATCAAAGGCGAGCCGGACGCCTCCTCGTTCCCGAGCGGAGGACTTCGCGCAACGTTTGAAGCGCGCGGCTATACGGCCTGGGACCCGACCTCCTATGCTTTTATCAAGGGTAAAACGCTCTGCATCCCGACGGCATTCTGCTCTTACGGCGGGGAGGCGCTCGATAAAAAGACACCGCTGCTGCGATCCATGGAAGCCTTGAACCGGCAGGCGCTGCGGATTTTGCGGCTGTTCGGCAACACGACCGTGAAGCACGTCGCGTGCAACGTCGGTCCCGAGCAGGAATACTTTTTGATCACGCGCGAGATGTACGACCGCCGTCCCGATCTGAAATTTACCGGACGGACACTGTTCGGCGCAATGCCGTCCAAGGGGCAGGAAATGGACGATCACTATTTCGGCTCGATCGTGCCGAAGGTTGCCGCCTTTATGAACGATCTCAACGAGGAGCTCTGGAAGCTGGGCATCTTTGCCAAGACGGAGCACAATGAGGTCGCGCCGGGGCAGCATGAGCTGGCGCCGATTTTTACGACAACCAACGTGGCGACCGATCATAACCAGCTCACCATGGAGATCATGCAGCGCGTGGCGGAAAAGCACGGTCTTGTGTGCCTGCTGCATGAAAAGCCGTTTGCCGGCGTCAACGGCAGCGGTAAGCACAACAACTGGTCGATCTCCACCGACGCCGGGCAGAATCTGCTCTCGCCGGGCGAAACGCCGCATGATGACGCGCAGTTTCTCCTCTTCCTCTGCGCAGTCATCAAAGCGGTGGACGATTATCAGGATCTGTTGCGGATCTCTGTGGCGACGGCGGGCAACGACCACCGGCTCGGTGCAAACGAAGCCCCGCCCGCGATCGTGTCCATGTTTCTCGGAGATGAGCTGAACGGCGTTTTGGAAGCGATCGAAACCGATTCGCCGTATGCGGGCGTTGCCAAAACGCAGATGAAGCTCGGCGTCGATGTGCTGCCCAAGTTCAACCGGGACACGACCGACCGCAACCGCACCTCGCCGTTTGCGTTTACGGGCAACAAGTTTGAGTTCCGCATGGTCGGTTCCGCCGACAGCATCGCGTGCGCGAACATCATGCTGAACACCGCCGTCGCGGAATCGCTGCGGATATATGCGGATCGGCTCGAAAAGGCGGATAACTTTGCGGATACGCTGCACGATATGATTCGGAAAACCATCAAAGACCATAAACGGATCATCTTCAACGGCAACGGATATGACGAAAGTTGGATCAAGGAAGCGGCGGCAAGAGGGCTTTGCAACTTCCGCACGACGGCGGACTGCCTGCCGCATCTGTTGGATGCCAAAAATGTCGATCTGCTGACGCGGCACGGCGTATACAGCGAAACAGAGCTGAAGGCGCGTTACGGCGCGATCCTGGAAACGTATTGCAAGACCATCCTGATCGAAGCCAAAACAATGCTGTCGATGGCGAAGACGCAGATCCTTCCGGCGGTCGAAGCCTATACCGCAACGGTCGCAAACGGAGCGCAGGCGAAAAAGGCGCTTTGTCCTTCGCTTGCCTGTGCTTATGAAACCGAAACGGTGGAAAGCCTTTCGACGCTGACCGACCGCATCGCCGCGGAAGCCGCTAAACTGGAGCAGGCCGTCGCAGCGGCGCACGCCTTCCGGACGACGGAAGAACAGTCCGTGTACATTCGGGATGCCGTGCGAGGCGCGATGCTCTCGCTTCGGACACCCTGCGACGAAGCCGAAACGATTGTCGGCAAGGGCGCATGGCCGTTCCCGACTTACGCAGATATACTGTTCAGCACTCGATAAAGCCAAAAGGAGAAAGAAAATGCAGAAATCAACACGTACTTTTCAACTGTATTTTGATGAACTGATCCACGCGCATCTCTTACAGGAAGAGCTTCCCGATCCTCTGTATGATCGCGCTTTTTTGCACGATGCCGATATAGCAGGTTCGGAATATACCTGCAATACCTCCGCATGGGATTGAAAAAACAACCCTGCTGCTTTGCAAGCGTTCTGTAAAATCAAGAGAACAGGATTGACAAATACACCGTCTGGGCGTATTATATATAATCGTGAGAAGGCAAAGGCGTCTTCGAAGATTGCTTCGGGACGGTTTCGCCTTTTTTCGTTGGTCAGCGGCAATGCCGGTTTCCGAATGTTTAGGAGATCGGCGTTGCCGCATGTGTGTTTTTTGGGAGGCATTCATGAAAAATTGTACTGTTGTCGGGATCAACTGGGGCGATGAGGGAAAAGGCCGGATGGTCGATCTGCTCGCCGAGCAATATGACATTGTGATCCGCTTTCAAGGCGGCGGCAACGCCGGGCATACCGTCGTCAACGAAAAGGGCGCGTTTGCGCTGCATCTTTTGCCCTCCGGCATTTTCCGGGAGGGCGTCGTGAATATCCTCGGCAACGGCGTCGCGCTCGACCCCGAAAACCTGTGGACGGAGATCACGGAGCTGCGGCAAAAAGGCGTTTCCGTGACGCCGGAGAATCTGAAAATCAGCGAACGCGCCTCCCTGCTGATGCCGTGGCACAGAGAACTCGATGCATTGGAGGAACAGCGCCTTGCCGATAAGAAGTACGGTTCGACGAAACAGGGCATTGCTCCGTTTTATTCCGATAAATACCAAAAGAAAACCGTCCTCGCCGGAGAGCTGTTCTATCCGGCACGAATGAAGTCCCACCTTGCCGACTTGCTCGAATGGAAAAACCTGCTGCTGACGGGCATGTACGAAGCAAAGCCGTACACGCAGGCGGATTTGGATGCATGGCTCGGCGCGTGTGAAAGGATCAAGCCGTATCTTTGCGATACCACGCAGTATTTAGCCGATGCACACAACGCAGGCAAGCGGATTCTGTTTGAGGCGCAGCTTGGCTCTTTGCGCGATCTCGATTACGGCATTTACCCCTATACGACGTCCTCCAATACGATTGCCGCGTATGCGCCGATCGGCGCAGGCGCACCGTTTCTGAAAGCGGAAGAGGTGATCGGCGTCGTCAAGGCGTACTCCACCTGCGTTGGAGAGGGCCCGTTTGTCGGGGAATTCTTTGGTGAGGAAGCGCAGAAGCTGCGCGAGGCCGGCAAAGAGTACGGCGCAAAAACCGGCAGACCGCGGCGAGTCGGACCGCTTGACCTTGTCGCAACGTCGTACGGCGTGGCGGTGCAGGGCGCGACGGCAATCGCGTTGACGAAGCTCGATGTTTTAAGCTACATGGATCGGATTCCGGTCTGCACAAAATACCGGATCAGAGGCGAGGAGACGGATCGCTTTCCATTCCCGGCGGCACTGGACGAAGCGGAAGCAGTCATCGAATTCGTTTCGGGCTGGCAAACCGATATCAGCGGCGTGCGCTCGTGGGATGATCTCCCCAAAGCCGCAAGGGATTATGTGCTGCTGGTCGAGGAACGAATTCACTGTCCGATCCGCTACATCTCCGTCGGACCGGAGCGCGGCAGCCTGATCGTCCGATAAAGGCAGAAAAGGATAGGCTATGAAATTCACGAAAATGCACGGGCTCGGCAACGACTATCTGTATGTATACGGCGCGGTTCCCGAAAACGTGACCGATCTTTGCCAAAGGCTTTCGGATCGCCATTTCGGCGCAGGCTCGGACGGTATGATTTTCATTGCGCCGTCCAAGACCGCCGACTTTTCCATGCGGATCTTCAATGCGGACGGCAGCGAAGCCGAGATGTGCGGAAACGGGATCCGCTGCGTCGGAAAATATGTATATGAAAAAGGGCTGACCAAAAAGACTTCTCTCCGCATTCAAACCAAGGCGGGGATTCGGGAGTTGACGCTGCATCTCGGAAAGACCGGCGTAGAATCGGTTTCGGTTCGGATGGGACGGGCAATCGTCGGCGCTTCGATCTCTCTGCAGACGGAGAAAGGCGATTACACCTGCATTCCCGTTTCGGTCGGGAATCCCCATGCAGTGATTCTCACCGAGAATGTGCATGCGATTTCCCTGCCGACCATAGGACCGGTGATCGAACGGCATCCGGCTTTTCCGGACGGTGCGAACGTGGAATTTGCGGAGCTGACAGCGCCGCAAACGCTTCGTGTACGCGTATGGGAACGCGGAAGCGGCGTTACGATGGCGTGCGGAACCGGTGCCTGTGCTGTTGCAGCTGCTGCCGTGACCGCCGGAATCTGCTGCGCAGACGAACCGATGCAAGCGTTGCTGGACGGCGGCACGCTTCAAATACGGTTCGACGCCGATCGGACGATCGTGATGACGGGACCTGCCGAATTTGTGTACGAAGGAGAGGCCTGTCTATGCTGAAGCCCAACCGGCACTATGCCGACCTGAAGGATTCTTTTTTGTTTGTAGAGATCGCAGATCGCTCGGCTGCCTATGAGAAGGCGCACCCGGAACAGTTGCTGCTTCGCATGGGCATCGGGGATGTAACGCTTCCGATCTGCCCCGCCGTCATTTCGGCGCTGCATGCCGCCGTAGAGGAACAGGCACATACCGATTCGTTTCACGGATACCTGCCCGAATGCGGCACGCCGTCTTTGCGCGAAGCGATCGCCGCCCATTATGCCCGACGCGGCGTTCGGCTCGATGCGGACGAGGTATTCGTTTCGAGCGGCGCAAGCGACGAGCTTGGCGCTTTGCTCGATCTGTTCGACCAGGACAGCGCCGCCTTGGTGATGGAACCGGCCTATCCCGCTTATGTGGATACGAACATTCTTGCCGGGCGGCAGATCCTTCGGCTTGCGGCGAATCGGGGAAACGGGTTTCTTCCAATGCCCGACAGCGACACAACCGGCGATCTGATCTATCTTTGTTCACCGAATAATCCGACCGGCGCGGCCTATACCCGCTCCCAACTGTCGGAATGGATCCGGTTTGCCAACGCAACCGGGGCGGTGATCCTGTTTGATGCGGCGTATGAAGCGTATATCGAGGACGCCGATGTGCCGCACAGTATCTTTGAAATAGACGGTGCAAGAACCTGTGCCATCGAAATATGCTCTCTGTCCAAGACTGCCGGATTTACCGGGATGCGGTTCGGTTATACGATCGTCCCGCACGAGCTGCAGCGAGACGGAATGAACCTGCATTCGATGTGGGTGCGCAACCGAACGACTAAAACGAACGGCATATCCTATTTGCTGCAAAAGGGAGCCGAAGCCGTCTTTACGCCGCAAGGGCAGGCGGAGACACAAAAACAGATCGCGTATTACAAAGAAAATGCCTCCATCTGGATGAAGACCTTTGACCGGCTCGGCCTTTGGTATACCGGCGGAAAGAACGCGCCGTATCTGTGGATCGAGTGTCCGAACGGCATGGACAGCTGGCAGTTCTTTGATCTGCTGATGGAAAGGATTCAGGTGGTCGGCACGCCCGGTGCAGGCTTCGGCACATCGGGAGAAGGCTTTTTCCGCTTCTCCACCTTTGGCAGCCATGTCGATACGGAGGCGGCGGCAAAGCGACTGCTTCAATGGTTGGGTTAAGACAAAACAGATCATCCGATACGGAAACGCCACATCATATCAGGGAGGGATAGACTATGACGGAGCAGAGCAGGTCAAAAAAATACATCTTTGTAACAGGCGGCGTGGTATCCGGGCTCGGCAAGGGCATCACGGCGGCGTCGCTCGGACGGCTTTTGAAGGCGCGCGGGTTTAAGGTCGCCGCGCAAAAACTGGACCCGTACATCAACGTCGATCCGGGCACGATGAGCCCATATCAGCACGGTGAAGTGTATGTGACGGAGGACGGCGCGGAAACCGATCTCGACCTCGGCCATTACGAACGGTTCATCGACGAGGACTTGAACCGGTATTCCAACCTGACGACCGGCAAGGTGTACGCCAACGTTTTGGCGCGCGAACGGCAGGGCGGGTATCTCGGCAAGACCGTGCAGACGATCCCGCATATCACGGACGAAATCAAGCGGTTCATCTATCGCGTCGGAGAGAACACCAACGCGGATATCGTGATCACGGAGATCGGCGGCACGATCGGCGATATCGAAGGACAACCGTTTTTGGAAGCGATCCGGCAGGTTGCCCGCGAGGTGGGACGCAGCAACGCGCTGTTCATCCATGTCACGCTCGTTCCCTATCTGCGGGCAAGCGGCGAGCACAAATCCAAGCCGACGCAGCATTCGGTCAAGGAGCTGCAGGGCATGGGCATTTCGCCCGATATTCTCGTGCTGCGCTGCGACGAACCGATCACCGACAAGAGCATTTTTGAAAAGATCGCAAACTTCTGTAACGTGGATCGCGATTGCGTGATCGAGAATCTGACGCTCGAAACGCTGTACGAAGCGCCGCTGTACCTTGAGCAGGCGCATTTTTCCGGCATCGTCTGCCGAAAGCTGCAAATCTATGCGCCAGCGCCCGACCTTGCGGAGTGGCGTGAAATGGTCGAGCGCATCAAGCATCCGAAGGGAACCGTCACGGTGGCGATCGTCGGCAAATACACGCAGCTGCACGACGCGTATCTTTCCATCGTCGAGGCGCTGAAGCATGCCGGTTATCGGGAGGGCGTATTCGTGGACATTCGGTGGGTCGATTCGGAAACGTTCACCCCAAAGGATGTGGACGGTGTCGATGGGATTCTGGTTCCCGGCGGGTTCGGCGATCGCGGGATCGAGGGCATGATCGCCGCTGCCGACCTTGCAAGAACCGAAAGGATCCCGTATTTCGGCATCTGCCTTGGCATGCAGATCCTGTGCATCGCGTTTGCGCGCAACGTGCTGGGTTGGGCGGACGCGAATTCGGGCGAGTTCGATCCGCAAAGTGAACACAAGGTGATCGACTTCATGCCGGGACAGAGCGACGAGATCGACAAGGGCGGCACGCTGCGGCTCGGCAGCTATCCGTGTGTCGTGCAGCCGGATACGATGCTGCATCGCTGCTATCAAAAGGAGCAGATCGCGGAACGGCACCGTCACCGGTATGAGCTGAACAACGCTTTCCGCGACGACCTTGCCAACGCCGGTCTGACGCTTTCGGGTGTTTCGCCGGGCGGGCGGCTGGTGGAGGCCGTGGAGATCGGGGAACATCCGTTCTGCGTCGGCGTCCAGTTTCATCCGGAATTCAAGAGCCGGCCGAACCGCCCGCATCCGCTGTTTTCGGGCTTCATCCGGGCGGCACAGCAATATCGAAAAGGAAGGGAGTAAACAAATATGTGCGGAATTGTCGGATATACGGGAAAGCAGCCTGCGGCGCCGATCCTTTTGGAGGGCCTTTCCAAACTGGAATACCGCGGCTATGATTCCGCAGGGCTGGCCGTTCGCAGCGGCGACGCACTCGCGGAGGTCGTCAAGGCCACCGGAAAACTGAAAAACCTGATCGAAATGACCGACGGCGGAAAGACGCTGCCCGGCCTGTGCGGCATCGGGCATACGCGGTGGGCGACGCACGGCGAACCGAGCCGTGCCAACGCGCATCCACACGTTTCCGGCAACGCCACCGGCTCCGGCTCGGGGCCGGTGGAATCGGACGTCGTCGGCGTGCACAACGGCATTATCGAAAACTATGAGGAATTGCGGCAAAAGCTGCTGCATAACGGCTACCGGTTTTACAGCGGCACGGATACCGAGGTCGTCATCAAACTGGTCGATTACTATTATAAGAAATACAAGATCGGACCGATCGACGCGATCAACCGCATGATGGTGCGCGTGCGCGGCAGCTATGCGCTCGCGCTGATGTTCAAGGACTATCCCGGCGAACTGTACTGTGCGCGAAAGGACAGTCCGCTGATCATCGGCGTAGCGGACGGCGAAACGTTCCTTGCGTCCGACGTTCCCGCGATCCTGAAATACACGCGGGAGGTCTATTACATCGACAACCTGCAATCCGCGCGGCTTTGCCCGGGCGAAGCGCACTTTTTCGATCTGAACGGCGACGAGGTAGCCGTTCCGCTGACGACGATCACATGGAACGCCGAGGCTGCCGAAAAAGGCGGGTACGAGCATTTCATGATCAAGGAGATCCACGAACAGCCGCGTGCCGTCAAGGACACCCTAAACAGCATCATAAAAGACGGACGCATCGACCTTTCCGCCTCCGGCATGACAACGGATTTGCTGCAATCCGTAAAAAACCTTTGCATCGTAGCCTGTGGCTCCGCGTGGCACGTCGGGATGGCCGCACAGTATGTCATTGAGGATCTATGCGGGCTTCCGGTTCGTGTGGAGCTGGCTTCGGAATTCCGATACCGAAAGCCTGTACTCGGGGAAAACTCGCTTGTAGTCGTGATCTCCCAATCGGGCGAAACGGCGGACAGCCTCGCCGCCCTGCGGGAAGCCAAAAGCGCAGGCATCCCGACGCTTGCGGTCATCAATGTGGTCGGTTCGACGATCGCCAGGGAGGCAGATCACGTGCTGTACACGCTGGCCGGACCGGAGATCGCCGTTGCAACGACAAAGGCGTACAGCGCACAGCTTGTCATGCTGTATGCGCTCGCGGTTGAGTTGGCCGAAACGCACGGCAAACTGGACGAGGAAAGCTACCGCTTCTATCAGGACGCGCTTTTGAAACTGCCGGAACAGATGGAGCGCGCACTCGAAAACAAGGAACGCATCCAATGGTTTGCCGCAAAGCACGCCAACGCGCGGGATATTTTCTTCATCGGCCGCGGACTGGATTATGCGATCTGCCTGGAGGGCAGTCTCAAAATGAAGGAAATTTCCTATATCCACAGCGAAGCGTATGCGGCGGGCGAACTGAAGCACGGAACGATCTCGCTGATCGAGAACGGCACGCTTGTGATCGGCGTGCTCACGCAAAAGGCATTGATCGAAAAGACTGTCAGCAATATGGCGGAGTGCAAGGCGCGCGGCGCATATCTGATGGGGTTGACCGGCTACGGCAATTACAACGTGGAGGAGACCGCAAACTTCACCGTCTATGTGCCGAACACCGATCCGCATTTTTACGGCAGCGTTGCGATCATTCCACTGCAGCTGCTGGCGTACTATACCAGCGTTTCCAAGGGACTGGATGTGGATAAGCCGCGCAATCTCGCCAAGAGCGTTACGGTGGAGTGAAGCCGATGGAACAGGAACGGATTTTGATTTTGGATTTCGGCGGGCAGTATAAGCAGCTGATCGCACGGCGGATCCGCGAATGCAGCGTGTATTGTGAGATTCTCCCACATACGACGTCGATTGAGGCGTTGATCGAACGACAACCGAAGGGCATTGTGCTGACCGGCGGACCGGACAGCGTCAATGAACCGGACGCCCCGACGTATACGGCGGACCTGTTCCGGCTCGGCGTCCCGATTTTAGGCATCTGCTACGGCGCGCAATGGATGGCAAAAACGCTCGGCGGCGCAGTCGAAAAGGCGAGCGTTTCGGAATACGGTCACGCGAATCTGCAGATCGACGCACTGGATTCCGCGCTGCTGCGCGGCGTTCCTGCACAAACCTCCTGCTGGATGAGCCATACGGATCGTATCACGGAAATACCGGATGGCTTCTGCATCACGGCGCACACCGAGCATTGTCCGGTCGCGGCAATGGAGGATGCGAAACGGCAGC